>JAKUTG010000160.1:0-5496 GCA_022447905.1 Pseudomonadales bacterium
CCTACCCAACTTGGGCCGAAGGCGCGTACTCCCCGAGCCTGAACATCAGCTACGCAGCCACTGAAAGAATGGCAGCTGCTTGCAGGGCCTTGTTTATGGCTTCTTCCTGATTAGGTTGCAATAGTTGCCAGGCAGACTCGTGTTTTGCGAAGGGGTCAATCACTCCACTTTCTTCACCGTTCAACGCTTCAATAATGGCTATACCACAAAAAGGCACATAACCAGCAGAATAACCGCCTTCGTGGCAAACCAGAAGTCGTCCCTTACAAAGGCGAATGGCAACCTCCAAAACCTGCTGAGCCATGGAGCGATAATGGCTGGACAACAACATCATGTGCCCTAGTGGATCCCAGGTGCTAGCGTCCAAGCCGGAAGCCACCAATATCATATCCGGTTTAAAACTTTCGAGTGCCGGCAACACAATGCGCTCCATGGTTGCGTGGTATGCTCCTCCCCCGCATCCCGGAGGTAATGGAATATTGATATTGAATCCTTCTCCGGCTCCCTCACCCATATCTTCGATGGCACCCCTGTTGTATGGATAAAGTGAATCTTCGTGAATCGAGATCGTAAGCACATTAGGATTATCGTAGAAAGCAGACTCAGTACCATTTCCATGGTGCACATCCCAGTCGACCACCGCCACGCGGGAAATATCATCACGCGAAAGAATATCTTTTACAGCGATTGCCACGTTGGAGAAAATGCAGAAACCCCTACCGCGATCCGCTTCCGCATGATGTCCACAAGGCCGTACGAGCGCATAGGCATTGGTCACAAGCCCATCCAGGATAGCATGGGCTGCAGTAATGCAGCCACCGGCTGCCAACAGGGCAATCTCATAACTACCGGGTCCAAAGGGAGCGGACTCCCCGGCGTTACCTCCTTTATCTGCACTCATTGATCTGATCCGCTCAATGTAATCAGCGGTATGTACGCGCGGTACCTGCTCGACAGTCGCTTCAATCGGATGGATTGGTTCGAGTTTAGGCGTCAAACCATAAGCATCCATCAGATTTTTGAGCCGGCGCTTGGTTTCCGGATTCTCGAAGTGCACCCACGGTTGAAACTCTCCGTTCGGGGGTAGCACACCCAGGGCATTGCCGGTGTCGTGCCACATGTACTTCTCATGCCAAACGAATCCTGTCTTACTCATCTTGTAGATCCTAACGCCGAGTTGAGCTAACGGCTATCAAGATAAATTTGCTCCATGCGATTGATCGCTTCTTTTCGGGGATGTACACCGGAACCCACTTCCGAATCGAGTATCTGTACCACGTCCGTACTATGGTCATAGGCTGGCCATTCCGGGAGACCTGGCCCGTTCGGATTACCAGTACGGGCGAAGTTTACCCAATAATCGGCCATCGTTTCCGATAAGGTACGATCAGCATCGTCCCAACCAATCCCCACAACATTGAGATTATCGAACACGTAAGAAAGTTCTCCGGAATGGTAAGCTCCGAATGCACGCTGGCCTTCGTCATTGTTCAAATCCGGTTGGTCTGGAACGTAAAGCCTAAAAACAGGAGGATTGCGGGAAAAATAATAAACATAAGCATTGTCTCCTCGGCCGTCTACCAAGCGAGCCCAGATGCGTGCCGACAATATAAAACCATTATCACCGGCTATTACCTTGCGTGCACCCAACGGGGATTTGGCAATCTCGTGGGCATACGCAGCCTTAATCATAGTTGCATTATCACCGAATACCCCCTCAAGGTAGTCATCCAGCTCTGTTTCGGTTATTTCAGGACTCAAGTGCTGCAGACCAAAGTATTCATCAGCTAGGCCTCCGACCATGACCGGTATATGATTTTGACGACCGGATTCAAGCATGTCGTACGGCCGGTTCGGAATCACATAACCATCGATAACAGGTCCCCCTCCAGAGCCAACGGTTGAAATGAGTTGCTGTGGGCTGATATTGCGCATCGCTTTCAATCTAGTCTCACCATTTCCTGCAATACCAAGAGCACGCACGAAAGTTTCGCCGCGCCAGTGGCCTTCTTCAGCCAAGGTATTTTCCATTTTGATACAACCCGGGGACTGGCCGATCACTCCATGTACCAATCCTTCTGCCAAGGGAGAAGACATAATCAAACAGACATCGGTACCACCGGCAGACTGACCGAAAATAGTGACGCGATCCAGATCGCCCCCGAAAGCAGAAATGTTACGTTGCACCCAGCGCAAAGCTTCGATCTGGTCGAGGATTCCATAGTTGCCAGAGGAATTATTTTCTGATTCATTAGTAAGTGCAGGATGGGCTAGGAAGCCAAGAGGGCCCAAGCGGTAGTTGGCAGTAACAATCACGGCACCACGGGCAGCCAGGTTGGAACCATCGAAAATCCGTGCCCCACCATGGCCAGCGGTATTGCTTCCGCCATGAAACCATACCATGACCGGCAGAGCGTCATCCGTGTCCGCAGCCCCAGTAAAAACATTTAGGTAGAGGCAGTCTTCAGAACGACGCAGATCCCCGCGTGCGTAAAGCGATTCATTTGAATTGCGCGCCTGCCAGCATGCCGGACCAACTCGGTCCGCCTGTCTGACTCCAACGAAAGGGATAGCTGGTGCTGGAGGTTTCCAACGCAGGTCTCTTACTGGGGGCGCCGCATATGCGAGCCCTTGGAATACAGTAACCCCCTCGGCATATTCAGATGGGTGACCCTGATACGAGCCGCTATCGGTAGCGACCTGCATCTCACTGGCGGCACTCACCAATTGAAGGGATCCGATTAACAACAAGACAGTTGCAAGTATTAAAGAACGATTTTTTGCAATCTTCATAGCAAGTCCCCTGGAAAGTTCAGCTTAGCCCAGCTAACCCAAGTGCCACAGCTATTGGGCTGGCTCGATCCTTAATAGCGCACCGTTTTCTTCATCGATTAGTATGTACAGGTAACCATCTGGACCCTGCGCCACGCCCGTCACTCTTGAATTAAGCTGACGAAGAAGTCCTTCTCTTCTAATTTCATCACCGCGACTGTTAAATACTACACGCTCTAGATGCCCGTTCCCGGGAATTCTTCCCTCAATCATCGAACCAACAAACATGTTGCCCTGCCATGCTGGTATTTTTTCACCGGTATAAAATGCCAGCCCGGAGGGTGAAATTGAGGGCCACCAAATCACTTCTGGATCCTCGTATTTTTCATCCCAAGGAAGCTCAGATACTCTGTCTCCTCTATATTGTCTACTGTAAGAGACAATTGGCCAACCATAGTTTAGACCGGGTTGTATGATGTTAGCTTCGTCTCCACCCTGAGGACCGTTTTCTGTCGCCCATAGCTGGTTCGTAGCGGGGTGGAAAGCTAACCCAATTTGATTTCTGTGCCCAACGGTATAAACCTCAGGGAGATACTCACCACTCGTAACAAAAGGGTTATCGGAAGGGACGGAGCCATCATCATTTAACCGTAATAGCTTGCCATAATGTATGGTCGGATCCTGTGCATAATCGCCGATACCGGCATACATATAGGCGCCACCGATCGACATCATCAATTTATTATCGGGGGCGAACAGCAACTGAGAAGCTGCAATACCACGATCCAGACCCTCAGCCTCAAAAATTTCCTCGACTTCAGTAAGTTCATCCTCGACGATGCGTGCTCGTACTAACGCCACGGTTTGTTCAGAATCACCATCTACTACGATAGCCTTGGTATAAGTCATGTACACGATGCGATCATCATCAGGATGTAATTCCACGGCCAGCAAACCTTGACGCCAACTTTCTGAATAGACTTGAGGAACTCCTTTGATGCTCTCCTCAAGCAATGACCCGTTGCGGATTACTCTAAGATTACCCGTAAAGCGCTCTGTTACTAAAATATCGCCATTATCCCTAAAGGCCATGTCGAAAGGGTTGGCTAACCCAACAGCAACTGGCACCACTCTTATAGACGCCTCGAAAGTGTTGACAACAAAAGGTTGATCAATGGTGACCGGTGGAAAAACATCAGAACGGGGCTGACCCCACGCAACCCCCTCAAAACCTAAAGACAACATTAGGCAAATTAATAGCGTCCCTTTTTTATCCATAATCGCTCCCTAATTCAGTGGTTATGACCAGGGCCAAACTCCGCGGCAACCGCACGGTAGTGCATTCTTATCAAATCCCGACCAAAGTCTCCTGCAAAATCTCGCCAAACCAGATGGATATGATTAGCGTTGTTTTGGGTATTATCGTACTCGATAAGAAAGCTTGGACCTTGGACCCTATAGTAATGCGCATCTCCGCGCTCTGTGCCCCCAATCCACGCAAACTTGATGTCATCAAGGCCTTCTTCTCGAATTATATTCAGCCTCTCTTCTGCTATCGGTTCAGGCTGCGTGGAAGCCAATTCCTCGATCAAAGAAACCAATATCCTCTTTTGTCGGGAATCAAGGTTAGCGTAGCTGATACCGGAATTTTCAAGAGGGCCAACCTCCTGCTCCGCTGCAGTAAAAATGTCACTTGGCGCTTCTTCACCCAAGATTGCCTGTGAAGATTGCTGAGCATTCAAGGATTTTACAAGATCACGAGCGATATCTTCCTCAGCAGACAGTACCCGCGTACCAATTTTGTCACCGGCTCTGACCTCTGCAGGATTACTTCCAAAAAATTGTGGAGAACTCGCGATCCCTAAACCCCGCACAAAGGTCCAATTGTAAGCCAAATGATGCCCTTCATAGCGCAGAGCCCAGTTACTATCAAACCCAGGCGTACCGAACACAGTTATGAAGTATAATTCGGGATCTCGATCGAAGCGCCCGTTGACTTCAATTTCCGCTAAAATGGATTCAAGACCTCGCACTGCCTCGGCTTTTTGGTATCCTTTGGCACTAAAAAACACCTGCAGCAATTCTTCCGAGGCTTTTCGTTGATCTGCATTCATGGAACGTAGCGGAACACCTTTCCTAGGGTGCATCCCCGTAGGCACAAAATGCCAGTTAAAGCGATCCTCATCGTCGAAATCGTATGTGCCGGTATTACGTTGCATGTCATTAAGGCTCTGCAGGAAATTGTTAGCGGCACTCACCATGTCATGGGTTAAATCAATGCGAGCCTGTTGCGCTGCAGTTACCTGAGCCAGCAGGGCAGCAGCAGTGATAAGAAATACTCGAGTCAATCGATGAACAAGTAGATTGAGCATGGGGAAGTCCTCCTTTATTGATCGCTGTTATTCTCGAGGAATTTAACAGCATAAACCCGCAGTTGCAGCGCGTCCACCGCTTTAACGGTAGGCAGGATACATTGTCAAGACCCTAGATTTTTGAGATAAATAGACCTTTTATTAATTGAGCTGGCGAGGAAGACTTAATGAAAGCAGTAAGAGTCAAAGAGTACGGTGGCCCCGAAGTCATGTCCTACGAGAACATGGATATGCCAGAGTTGGGCGAACATGACGCCCTGGTCAAAATAGAAGCTTCCGGTATCAACTATATAGATACCTATCAACGCTCCGGCCTTTACCAGGTACCACTTCCGGCGCCGCTGGGGCTGGA
>JAKUTG010000161.1:0-5360 GCA_022447905.1 Pseudomonadales bacterium
TTCAAAGGCACCAGTAGTCGCTATGATGTATACCTAGTTCGTTAAGCTAGTTTGCGAAGGATAGTCTCGTATACACAAGAAAGTAACTCGATGTCTTTTATCTCGATGCACTCATTTATTTTGTGTATGGTTGCATTACAGGGGCCGAATTCGACGACTTGAGCTCCGGCTGGGGAAATAAATCGGCCATCCGAAGTTGCGCCGGGGGTTGATTGTTGAGGGGTAATACCTGTTACTTCAGTCACACTTTCTGTAACCACTTCAATGAGTTCCAGTTTGGTATTGAGAAACCGTTAACCTGAAAGATGCCATTGGGTTTCATAATTAATTTCGTCTTGATCTAAGGTTTCAATAACAGCCTTCTTAATAGTCTCGGCGTCGATTTCAGTTGAAAAGCGTAGATTAAAATCAATTTCTATCGAACCGGGAATTACGTTATCAGCACCAACGCCGGCATGGATATTAGAAATCTGAAAACTGGTAGGTGGAAATACTTCATTACCCGAGTCCCATTCCATCTCCATCAGTTTTTTTAGTGCAGGTAGTGCAGCATGTATTGGGTTAGAGGCTAGGTGTGGATAGGCGATATGTCCTTTGATACCTATTATATTCAGTTTGCAACTCAGAGAGCCGCGTCGCCCTATCTTGATAGTGTCGCCTAGAGAGACGCTACTACTAGGTTCTCCCACTAAACAGTAATCGATTTGAATACCACGGTTTAGGAGGGTTTCAACCACCTTGCGCGTGCCGTTAATAGCCGGGCCCTCTTCGTCGCTCGAAATCAGAAAACCCAATCGGCCTCTTGGTTTGTGATCTTCAAGAAAACGCTCAGTGGCGGTAATCATAGCAGCTAGACTGCTTTTCATGTCAGCAGCACCACGACCATAGAGAAAGCCATCGTGTACTTGGGCTGTAAATGGATCAAAAGACCATTCATCCAATGGTCCCACAGGCACCACATCGGTATGACCCGCAAAAATAAAGAGTGGACCTTCATTCCCAAGCTGGGCCCAAAGATTTGAAACATTCTCAAATGGAAGGTGCTCAATCTTAAAGCCTAACTTTTCCAACCGCTTTGCAATGATTTCCTGACAGCCTTTATCCTCAGGCGTAACTGATGGTAACTCAATAAGTTGTTTTGCAAGATCCAGCGTAGCGGACATTTCTGTTCCTAGTTATGAGTATGCAGCTCATCGTTTAGATTGGTAGTTCCATCTATAGGTATACATTCAACGGCACCCGTCAATGAGTTGCGACGAAACAGTAGTTTCTCTATGTCACTAATATTTTTGGCTTTTTCAGTCTGTACTACTTCACCTCTAGTATTTAGGAGCTTCACCTTGGTGCCTGCAGTGACATAAAGCCCTGCTTCAACTATGCAACCGTCAGCCAGTGAAAAGCCGATACCTGCATTTGCTCCGATTAGGCAGTTCTTACCCACAGAGATGATTTCGGATCCCCCGCCAGAGAGCGTGCCCATAGTACTGCAACCACCACCGAGATCGCTATTCTCACCCACCACCACACCTGCCGAAATACGTCCTTCAATCATAGCCGTACCCAGAGTGCCTGCATTGAAGTTGACGAATCCTTCATGCATCACCGTGGTGCCTTCTCCAATGTAAGCACCCAATCGGATACGCGCCGTATCAGCGATACGCACTCCATCAGGTACAACATAACTGGTCATCTTGGGGAATTTGTCTACCGAGAATACATCCAGTACTTCCCCCCTTATCTGAGCTTGCAATTGCTGCTCTGGTAAATCATTAAGATCGATTGCTCCCTGATTACTCCATGCCAAATTACGAAGGATTGCGAAAATACCATCCAGATTCAAAGAGAGAGGCTTTGCTAAGCGATGAGATAGCAGATGAAGTTTAAGAAACACTTCTGCTATAGAACTTGGAGACGTATCAGTGTTCAGGATACAGGCGATTATGGTCCGGTCACTGCTTTCCATTCGTTTAAGGTGATTCGCTAGGACAGACTCGCCTAGTTCTAATAGCCCGTCATGTAGTTTGATGATACTACCTGCATCTAGTTCGGTGAAAGTATTTGTGTCACCTTCAGGATTACAAAGTTGGCGTAGTAATTTACTAAGTTCTTCCGAAGGGTTAATTCTCGGTTCAGGATAATACACTTCTATGACTGCCCCTTGAGAATCTAACGTGGCAAGACCGATTCCAAAGCTATGGAGTGTGCTACTCATTGATTTTTCCGCTGTTGTTTTGGGTTTCTCATTTAATACGCGCCAATTGAACTAGATCGAAACCCAGTATCCATTGATTACCCCTGTTAATGAGCGGGCGTTTAATGATTGATGGTTTTTCCTTCATGAGAATAATTGCATCCTCCCTGCTTAAAGATTTTTTTACGTTTTCAGGTAGGTTGCGCCATGTGGTTCCCCGAGTATTAATTAATTTCTGGAAAGAGAATTGTTCGAGGAAACACGTGATCAATTCGTCTGAACAGCCCAGAATTTTATAGTTATGAAACTGATATTCAAGGCCTTTATCTTCGAGCCATTGGCGAGTTTTTTTGATCGTATCACAGTTATTAATACCGTATAGAGTAATCATCTTACCATTTAAGTCGATCGCATCTTATGAGTTTAAACGTACTTCCAGTTCTGTCTCTATGTCTGATCGTAATTTCTTCTTTAATTCTTCTTGTTCTATTGCAGCACCGTTTCCGTCGGTTATAAAGAAGAGGTCTTCGACCCTTTCTCCAAGAGTTGTGATTCTGGCATCTTGCAGATTAATATCGTTCTCCGCCAATACTTTGCCAACGCAAGCGAGTATACCCGGTTGATCTGGACAGTTAATCTCTAATGTTGAATAACTCTTTCCGGGTGAATTTAGAAACGTGATCTCAATAGGTTTAGTGAAATACTTCTCTTTACGTGTACGGCGATAACGGACTGGAGCAATGGTCTGGTTGCCACACGCGATATATTCGGTTAGCACTCGTTGTATTTCTTCGATGCGTCGGGGATTGTTACCAACTGGCTTACCAGTGCTTTCCAACACAGTATACGTGTCCATGCAATGATCATTGGCAGACGTAAAAATTCTAGCGCCATGTATGTTAAGGTTCAGTTTTTCAAACGCGGCGGTGCTATTAGCGAACAGGTAGTCGGCATTGATAGTGTAAATAAATATCTGTGTTGCCCCTTCCTCGGCCGTTTGCTCCTGTATTTCATTGACGGAAACTAGGGGCCCATTTCCTTCAAAATGAGCAATCGCCTCAGTATGCCAAATGATGTTGAGAGCCGATTCCCTTACGAAGTACTCTTCAGCGGCGTTTGCCCAGACTAGCTCAATCTGTTCTTCATCGAGACCGCGGCCTATTAGTTCAGTACGGGATGTGCTTTTTTTATCTGCGATGCGTTCTTCTCTATTGATCGGATTCTCTAGGCCCATTTGAAGGGCACGCTTGGTATTAAGATAGAGTTGCCTCAGAAGGGCAGCTCGCCAGGAGTTCCAAAGATTGGGATTTGTGGCACAAATATCGGCAACCGTCATTGTATAAAGGTAGTCAAGATGTAGTTTGTCACCCATCTGCATGGCGAATTCATGGATCACCTCGGGATCACTGGTATCTTTGCGCTGGGCTGTCATTGACATTAGCAAATGCTTCTCAACTAGCCACGACACCAACTTGGTATCCCAGTTACTCATGCGGTGGCGCTCGCAGAAATTTATAGCATCGACTTTCCCTAGCTCAGAATGGTCACCGCCGCGCCCCTTAGCTATGTCGTGATAGAGGCCGGCTATATAAAGCAGTTCAACTTTTGGTAGGTTTCGGAAGATGCGGGCGGCTACGGGAAAGCGTTCTTCCGCTTCCGGAAGCCTGAATTTATGCATGTTTTCTACAACCTGCAGGGTATGGGCATCGACGGTATAAATATGGAATAGATCGTGCTGCACCTGACCACTAATTTGACCAAACTCAGGGAGATAGCGGCCAAGAATACCGTAGCGTGCCATTCGCCTTAGATGCAAAGTCATGTGATTAGGTGTTCGCAACAATTCAATAAACAATGTGGCGTTGCGAATGTCTTTACGATATTCATCATCAATCAGTTGGCGATTCTCTCGTATTAAACGGATAGTGGAAGCTCGGATTCCCTCAATATTTTCGTTCTGTCCCATTAAAACGAAAATTTCAATCAAAGCAGATGGGTAGCGTTCAAAAACCTTAGGGTAGATAGCCTCGATGTATCCATTGCGAATCTGGAACCGATTGTTTAGTGGGTTAATGCTTTCCGGTTCGTCGGCTCGAAGAATGGCTTCGTCCAAATGTTGTAACAAAACATCGTTCAACTCTCGCAGGGTAGCAACCGCACGGTAATACTGTTTCATTAACTTCTCGACACCAAGGCTATTTTCGTCATCTTCGTAGCCCAACAATTTTGACAACTCTTTTTGCTTGTCAAATAGCAAGCGATCTTCTCGTCGATCTTCTAGGTAATGCAGTCCGTAGCGCAGTTTCCATAGAAATTCTTGCCATCTTACTAACATGGCCTCCTCAGATTCTTTCAGGAAGCCCAATTCCACTAGGTCGTGAAAGGAACTGGCGCCATAGTGCCGTTTTGCTACCCAGGCAATGGTTTGTATATCGCGCAAGCCACCGGGTGAAGTTTTAACATTCGGCTCCAATGCATAATCGACGTCGTGATACTTTTCGTGTCGAGCGATCTGTTCATCCAGTTTGGCACGCAAAAATTCTTTTGTAGGCCAGACCTTATTGCCTCTAGTAATCTCCATCATCTTGCGGTAAAGGTCTTCGGGTCCTGTTAGGATCCTTGATTCCATTAAGGCCGTACAAACAGTAATATCTTTTATAGCTTCCTGCTTGCACTGCTTGATCGAGCGCACACTCTGTCCTATTTCCAAACCGATATCCCAGCACATGGTTAGAAAGGAACTAATAGCTTCTTTGTATTTAGCGTTTCGACCCTTACGAGTGAGTATGAGCAGATCAATGTCAGAGTGGGGCAGCAACTCACCTCGCCCATATCCACCGACTGCAACCAAACTGATATCGTTACTATCTGGCCAGTTTTGGGCCTGCCATACTAAACAAAGAATTTTGTCCACGACCCATGCGCGGCCGTGGACGATTTCGCTAATATTTACATTTCGCGTGTAGCGTTCATGAAGTATTCTACTGGCTTTCTGAATGGCTGTATTTAGCGGGGGTACAAGGCTTCCAGCCTTGGAAATTCTTGCACAGAGCTGTTCAAGATCTAGCAGCTCTTTATCTGCATAAAAATCTCCATTGGGCTCAATTTCCCCAGTATCAAGATTGTTGGGATTCACAGGGATTCATCGGAACGATAAGTGAGTACTTCA
>JAKUTG010000162.1:0-5358 GCA_022447905.1 Pseudomonadales bacterium
AGGCATGCATCGAGCAACCTGGGCCAGGAATTGGATGGTCACCTCACGCTCGGACTCTTGAATGACAGTGGCAGGCTCAACCACCACTGCGTTAGACGTTTTGCCATTAATTCCGGTCACCTCACAAAAGACCTCGTAAAGCGGGACCAGTGCAAAAGAAAACCCTAGCATCCCCAAAGCCAATGTGGAGAGCAATACCAAGTGCTTGCGCTGCTTGTTACGACTCTCACTCATGCTTATAAGCTTCCCGGGGTGCTGGAAATTGTGGTGGTGCCTCAAATGTGTGCAGAGGCGCCGGAGACGGGAGCGTCCACTCCAGCCCTTCTGCCCACTCCCAAACCTGCGAGGTTGCCTTCTCTCCTCCACGTATTGCCTTGATGACGATGTACAGAAATAAAACCTGCGTCAACCCAAGTAAACCCGCGCCGATGCTAGAAACCATGTTGAAATCAGCAAACTGTATTGAATAATCGACTATTCGCCTTGGCATGCCGGCAAGGCCTATGAAATGCATCGGGAAAAAAGTCATGTTAACCGCAATTATGGCGGTCCAGAAATGGATCTTGCCGAGGCGCTCGTCATACATATTGCCGCACCACTTGGGCAGCCAATAATACACTGCTGACATAATGCCGAAAATGGCGCCAGGATAGAGTACGTAGTGAAAGTGCGCTACAACAAAAAAGGTGTCATGGTATTGAAAATCCGCCGGCACCAGTGCCAGCATAAGACCTGAAAAGCCGCCGATGGTGAACAATATTACGAACCCGAGAGCAAACAACATTGGCGTCTCAAAGGTAATGGACCCACGCCACATTGTAGCTACCCAGTTGAACACCTTAACTCCGGTAGGAACAGCGATCAGCATAGTACAGTACATGAAGAACAATTCAGCAGCCAAGGGCAAGCCTGTAGCAAACATGTGGTGGCCCCAGACAACAAACGACAGAATCGCGATCGAAGCGGTCGCATACACCATCGAGGTGTAACCAAACAGCTTCTTGCGAGCAAAGGTTGGGATGATCTGCGAAGCAATGCCAAATCCCGGCAGGATTAATATATAGACTTCCGGGTGTCCAAAGAACCAGAATACATGTTGAAATAAAAGTGGATCACCGCCCCCTGCCGCTGCAAAAAAACTGGTACCAAAATGGCGATCCGTGAGCATCATGGTGACCGCGCCCGCCAGCACTGGCATCACCATTACCAGCAGAAAGGCAGTGATTAGCCAGGTCCAGACGAACAGGGGCATTTTCATCAGGGTCATACCTTCCGTTCGCATGTTGAAGATGGTGACGATGATGTTTATGGCTCCCAATATGGACGAAACCCCCATCATATGAATACCGAGAATGAAGAAGTCGGTGCTCGGTGGTCCGTAGGTAGTGGAAAGGGGTGCATAAAATGTCCAACCAAAATTGGGCGCACCGCCTTCCATGAAGAGAGACGAAATCAAAAGAGTAAAAGCAAACGGCAGAATCCAGAAACTGAAATTATTCAGCCGGGGCAGCGCCATGTCCGGCGCCCCGATCATCATTGGGATTTGCCAGTTAGCCAGGCCGACAAACCCGGGCATCACCACGCCAAATACCATGATCAGTCCATGCATGGTCACCATCTGATTGTAGAAAAGAGGATTGGTGAACTGAAGGCCAGGCTGGAAAAGCTCCAGTCGAATAACCATCGCCATCGCACCGGCAATAAAAAACAGCACGAAACTGAGCCACAAATAAAGAGAACCGATTTCCTTGTGATTAGTAGTTAAAAACCAACGCTCCAAAAATGCCATTAGTGGAGAACGGTTTGGAATTGTATGCCCTGCGATTTCGGCCATGACTGCGTTACCTTATCGTGACTCGTAAATGGTTATTGGCTGAACCAGGTCAGCGGTTTCGTTGCCGAAAGCATTTCGCTCGTAGGTAATAACAGAGGCAATTTCCAGATCAGAAAGCTGTGGCGCCCAGGCCTGCATCTCGGTATCGGCTGCACCATTCAACACTCGGTCGATGTGTGCTTCCATAGGCCCATTCGGAATTTCACCGCCGGCCAATGCCGGGTACGTGGAGCCCTGACCTGAACCGTCCAATTCATGACAAGTTGCACAATGGTCTACAAATACTTGCTCACCAATTTCCATGAGCTCTGTCATGGCCCATGTTTTAGCTCGGTCAGCGACCGCCTGCCCGGACGCAAGCTCAATGGCGAGCCTTTGGTCCTCAAGCCACTGATCGAAATCGGCCTCAGCTTGGACTTCTACCACTATCGGCATGAAAGCGTGGTCTTTACCGCAAAATTCCGCGCATTGCCCCCTGAACAGCCCCGGCTCATCAACGCGGGTCCACGCCTCGTTGATAAACCCCGGAACAGCATCCTGCTTAACAGCGAAATCTGGTATCCACCAAGAATGTATAACGTCATCGGACGTCGTCAGAAAGCGAACCTTCTTGTTGGTGGGCAGAACCAGCACATTATCCACCTCCAGCAAATAGTTGACTCCTTTGGGTTCAAGGTTGTCGCGCTGTTCTTGGCTGGTGGTCAAATTGCTGTAGAAACCTATGTTTGATTCGAGATATTGGTAGTGCCACTTCCACTGCGAGCCAGTTATAAGTACGGTAAGATCTGCGTCGCTGTTATCTTCAATCTCTATCAAAGTCCTGGTTGCCGGTACCGCCAGGCCAATTAAAATCAACGCCGGTATAAGCGTCCAGAGGACTTCTACCGCGGTACTCTCATGAAAATCTGCTGGCTTTGGATTCTTTGAACGACGATGGGCATACATTGAATAGAACATGAGACCAAATACAACAACACCTATAACTGTACAGATAATAAGGCTGGTGTGATGCAGGCTTTGAATACGCTGACTCATGTCAGTAACACCCGGGCGAAGGTCCATGTCCGCAGCGAAGGTGGCGTTAGAGAATGCCATAAATAGTAAAAAAGTTAGGCCTCTCTGCAGCATACTTATAATAGAAGTTACGTGTTTCCTGTTGTCCATTCTTGTCGTTTGCCTTTGTTGGCGCAGCAACTTACCTTAACAGAGCCACATTTCAGCGTTGCAACTGAGCCAATGTACGCAATTGGTTTCTACCCTGCCAGGCACGGTAATGGATGGCCGTTGATCGCTCGGTGTGGCCTTGCCAGTCACCGTGATGGGCCAGTAAAAATGAGTCATCATCAATCCTCGCCTGCCAGGGAGTTCCTTCCCAGTCCATAAAGGCCAGCATAGAATTTGAATGTGGGCTCCATTTCCCTTCATTTAGCGGCCGAAGTTCAAAGCCCTCATTTCGAACCCAGCCAGTCCACTTTTCGCCATTCCAGGTAACAAACTCCATTGAGCTTTGTACCCAGGGCTGATTAATGGGTTCGGAGCCAGTATAGGAAGTTGCATCAAAAACCAGTTTAGCGGCAACGATAGGAGTAAGCACAATCACTGCTACACTAACGAATAATTTGATAGTTGACCTCCCAAGCTCACTTTACAACGTTGTAAAAATTAATACCGGTGACGCACAAAATTTTAGTCGTTCCATCTGCCCTATCAAATTATTCGCCCGCCATTAAGACAGGCGCGCGCACCAACTACGTTAATAGTTTTTCCTACTTTTTCGACAAGGGAAGGGTAAACATTAAGACAAAGATTTAAAGACCGGCTTCACTGCTAATTATAATTAAACTGTTCCACTACTTAGCCACTACTTTACGTCTAGTGCTTAGTGTTTAGGATAGAAAAACTCACTACCTATGATTGGCGAAATTATACCTGCCTGCTCAAATCTTTACAAATTTCAATTGGGGTTTCATTGCTCTGCATCAATGCCATACATCATTTCCTAACAACAACACCCCGGCGATAGTTTGAATCGCCTATGCCCTAGCTTATTAAATTTTCGACTGCTCCCTGAGGATACTTATCACCGGCCCTGTATCAGGTTTTTTCCCGCGCCAGATCGAAAAGGATTCTGCTGCCTGTTCCACCAGCATGCCTAAACCATCCAGAGCAAGGGCAACTCCATTCCCCTTGGCCCATTGAACAAACACAGTTGTTTCAACGCCATACATCATGTCGTAACAACAACACCCTGGCTGCAGAGCATTTCTGTTCAGGGGCGGCAATCCTCCACTGAGACTTAAAGAAGTGGCATTGATAATGAGATCAAACCCGGTTGTGCTAAAATTTTCGTAACAGAAACTCTCTACCTCAGCAAGGCCGCCAAACTCTTCTTTTAATTGCTGTGCTTTTGACAAGGTGCGATTAAGCAAAACAATTGATGAAGGCTGATGATTGATAAGCTCCGAAAGTGCGCCCCGAGCAGCGCCCCCTGCGCCCAATAAAAGCACTCTTCTCTCTCGAATAGAGAATCCGTTATTGTCCTGTATGTCTCTAACAAGACCTATGCCGTCGGTGTTCTCTCCGCACAGAGTGCCGACATCGTCCAGGTATAGCGTATTAACCGACCTTGCCAGAGCCGCGTGCTCCCCATGTCGCTCAGCCAACCGGTAAGCAGCCTCTTTGAAAGGCACTGTTATATTCAGTCCCGCGCCTTTATCGATGAAAAATTCTTTTACAAAATTGTCAAAGTTGTCGGCTTCAACTTTAACAGCGCGATACTCCAGGTCTTCACCGGTTTGGGCGGCGAAAAGCTGGTGAATATAGGGCGACTTGCTGTGTTCAACAGGATTGCCTACTACGTTATAGAGAGACACAATTCGTTAAATCCAATTTGATTACTTATCAGACCCAATCTCTGGGTTTTAAAAAATGAGTGTACAGCTTTTCTTCTTCACTGCCTGGCTCTGGGCTCCAATCGTAAGTCCACCTTACTATCGGTGGTAGCGACATAAGTATCGATTCGATGCGCCCAGCTTGGGACTGGAGCCCAAACACTGTTCCCCGGTCATAAACCAGGTTGAACTCCGCATATCTGCCTCGGCGGTATTCCTGGAATTCCTTTTGCTGGCTCGTGAATTTTATGTCCTTTCTTTTTTCTATTATAGGGGCATAGGCCTCTATGTAACTGTTAGCCACAGAGCGAACAAACGCAAAACTTTGCTCAAAGCCAAGCTCATTGAAATCGTCAAAAAACAATCCGCCTACGCCGCGGGTTTCATTTCTGTGCCCAATAAAGAAGTATTCATCACACCACTTCTTGAATCTAATATAGTACTCGTCACCAAAATCGGTACAAGATTTCCTGGCAACTGAATGCCAATGAACACAGTCTTCTTCGAAACCGTAATATGGCGTGAGGTCATAGCCACCCCCGAACCACCAGACTGGTTCTTCGCTCTCTTTTTCTGCCACGAATAATCGAAAGTTTGCGTGCGAAGTAGGCGCGAATGGGTTCAACGGATGAA
>JAKUTG010000163.1:0-5323 GCA_022447905.1 Pseudomonadales bacterium
CCCTTGGCGCAAGCGAACGCAATGACCATCTTTTAAATCGATAGCGGGGATGAGTAGCATCAATTCTGTCCATCCCATGTCAGGAAGTTGCGTAACAGCGTCAGACCAGCTGTCTGCGATTTTTCCGGGTGAAAATGGGTCGCAAAAATGTTGTTGTCGGCTAACGCGGCGACTATCTCTGTACCGTAGTGAGCAACGCCAGTTACATTTTCCTTCAATTATGTATGCACGTAGTAGCTGTGCACAAAATAAAAGCGACTGTTATCCGGCACACCTTTCCATAGAGGATGATCCTGGGCTTGCTTTACTTGATTCCAACCCATGTGGGGTACTTTCAACCGACCACCATTGTTATTTCGCAAGTCATCGCCAAAATAGCGGACTTCCCCCCGCATGAGTCCAAGGCAATCAACGCCCTCATTTTCTTCACTGCGGTTCATCAACGCTTGCATGCCAACACAAATGGCTAACACCGGCTTAGTTTTCATAGCATCTTCGACGATTTGCCCAACGTTTAGCCGATTAATTTCTGTCATACAATCCCGAATGGCACCCACGCCAGGGAAAATAACACGATCAGCCATGGAAATTTTTTGTGCGTCGGACGTTATTAGCACTTCAGTGCCCTTATTAATTTCGCGAGCAACGTACTCCATTGCCTTAGCAACAGAATGCAGATTGCCCATGCCGTAATCAATCACCGCAATTCTATTCATTTGATGGATTTGTGGTTCAAGATGTTTTAGAGAGAGCCTTTCGTGGACGGAATGTCTGTGGAGGCCTTGGGATCAATCTCAATTGCCATTCGCACTGCCCGACCAAAGGCTTTAAAAACAGTCTCAATCTGGTGGTGGGCATTTTTGCCCCGGATATTGTCAATGTGGAGAGTCACCAGCGCATGGTTCACAAACCCCTGGAAAAATTCGTGAAAGAGGTCCACATCAAAGCTACCGACCGTGCCCTTGGCAAACTGCACTTGATAGAACAACCCTGGGCGTCCCGAAAAATCGATCACAACCCGCGAAAGCGCTTCGTCCAAGGGAACATAAGCATGCCCATAGCGCTTAATTCCAGTTTTATCTAAAGCCTTGGCGAAGGCCTGGCCGAGGGTGATGCCGATATCTTCCACAGTGTGGTGAGGGTCGATTTCAAGATCACCCTTAGCCTTGATAGAAAGGTTGATCAAGCCATGACGTGCGACCTGGTCAAGCATATGATCGAGAAAAGGCAACCCAGTGTCCACCTCAAGCTGACCGCTGCCATCAAGATCAATAGAGATAGCAATTTGGGTTTCTTTCGTATTGCGTTCAACGCTTGCCTGACGGTTGCCTGAAAGAGCAGCTGATTGGCTCATATCGCTAAGAATAATCCTGCTTTCGGAAAAGTGCGCATTATAATCCCCACCCCGTCAGAGGGAAAGTCGGGTATCTGCTGGAATACTCCAATTCGCATAAGCCCATGTCTATAAACATTTGCAGCTGCTGTTCGTAGCCCAGGTTTCATAATACGCCTATTGGGGCCATCACCGTGCAGGTGACTTCTCATTCCGGTACACTAAAAGCTACAGATACCTGCACCTATAACGACCACGACGATAGTGTGCAGCGCCCTGGTAAATTTTTGCGCCCATGTTGAAAAAGCTCGTAAAAGCGCTTGCTTCCCTTATCTTGCTACTGATTGTTATCTCAGTAGGCTCATTTCTGTTCATTAATACCGATCAATACAAGTCCTTATTAGAAACAGCTGTTGCAAATAACACAGGCTATCAACTAAACATTGCTGGCGAACTAGAGCTCGATATCTTTCCCACCCTAAGGCTTACGCTGCATGATGTGCGCCTGCGAAACCCAGCTGTTCCTCAGGAGTTAGCTTCCACATCAGTCATAACCTTACGAGTGGATCGCGGCAGCCTATTTAGGGGTCGAATACTTATCCGGGAGTTATTGGCGGATGACTTTCATATAAACTATTACGTGGACCAAAGCGGGTCTAACATCTGGGACTCAGACAACCTTCTCGATGACCAGACGCTGGAAAAATTCCGTGGCACCGACATCACCAACCTTGCAAATGAGTCAATAGATACGGAAGGTGTCAGTCTATCCTTTGAACGAATCAGCATCACCGACGCCAGTATCGATTACCAAAATCTTTCCAGCGATTTACGTTATCGGATAGATAACCTTAGCCTGGAAAGCCACAATACCAATGTAGAAGGAAGTCCCTTCAACTTGGATATAGCCTTTCGTTTTCTAAATAACGGGTTAACTCAACCAGTTGACATAGGGGTACGAAGCACGATCGTTGCCGATATAAGCAACGAAAATATCTTCATTTCCGACATAAACTTTGCTCTCACGCCGATGTTACTGACAGGCGGAATAGCCATAACTAGTTTAGACGACGCCCTCGCCTACGAGGGTAGTTTTACCTCCAACGACTTCGATATCAACATGCTTATGCAGACGCTAGGCCTGCGCGAACCCGAAACAATATTTTCCGGAGGTGTACAAAAACCCCGAGATCTTACCCTCGGATTTCAATTCAACGGTAACCAGGAACAATTATCGTTCGAAAATTTTTCCGGTTCCCTTGGTGCTACCGAAATCAAAGCGGAGGCCAATGTCCGTTTGGTCTCTGGTTTTATTCCAGATAACATTAGTTATAATATTATTGTCAATAACATTGATTTATCAGCGTTGCTCGCTTTTAACGAAGACAATGTGGAATTCGAAATATCCCCGGAAGAATCGACGGCACCTTCAGCTGCTTCCACGACACCTAATCGGCCAGAACAGGACGTGGAATTATCGTTGAATATACCTAACTCTCTGAATGTTCTCGGCAGCGCCTACATCGAATCCATTACTGCGGACGAGTTACACTTGCAAGACATTAATATATTCACCAACCTCGAAGATGGCGTGCTGGATATCGAGATACAACCCGTGTCAGCCTATGGCGGCTCAATACAGGGAGCGGCCCGTCTGGACGGCCGAAATCCTGCTGCCGACATTGGCATACAACTTGCCTTGAAAAACATCAACATTGCCGAGCTTTCCCTTCCCATCCCTAGATTCAACTCGGTCAACGGCTCACTCGACGCGGAAGCCAACTATACTTCGAGCGGTGCTACCACAGACGAACTGGTCGACACCCTTAGCGGCTCCACAGCTTTCACTATCACTGAGAATTCCGTGGACATAGGTGTAATCAAGCAAGTATTTACAGCGATTGCCGCACTAAGCCCCACCGGAGAGGCAATCCAGCAATGGCCTGACGTAATCCAATTTAGTGAACTAAGCGGTTATATTCTTCTCGAGAATGGCATAACGGAAAACCAGCAATTTAAAGTGCGGATGGACAACCTTGAAGTGACCGGCACTGGGGGTATTAACCTAGACGAAGAAACCTTCGACTACGATATGCTATTCACTGTTCTGGGAGAGCCCTACATACAAACCATTCCGATTAACGACCTTTATCATAATGTATCCTGGCCGGTGGACTGCAGTGCCACCTTCGATGATGAAGTCACCCGCTATTGCCGACCAGACTTCACTCAGGTCCGGGAAATCTTTTCGCAAATAGCCACCAACGCTGCTCGCAATGCTCTGGAAGAAGTTATTACCGACCAGGTCCCAGATCTATTGCAGGACGCTGCGCGCAGCTTATTGCGTAATATCCTCAATTAAAAACAGTGCCCAATTTTTCGGATAATGTACTTTCCTGGTTCTCTGTCAACGGCAGACACGATCTGCCCTGGCAGAAACAACCCACTCCCTACCGCGTGTGGATTTCCGAGATCATGCTGCAACAAACCCAGGTCGTAACCGTTATTCCTTACTTTATGCGGTTCATAGATAGATTTCCCACAGTTGCTGAGCTGGCCGCCTCGGATATCAATCACGTGCTGCATCTTTGGACTGGTTTAGGCTATTACGCCCGCGCAAGGAACATGCATAAAACAGCACAGTTAATAATGAAAGAATACTCAGGTCTATTCCCTACCCGCCTGGAAGATCTGGAAGCAATGCCAGGTGTTGGTCGATCGACTGCCGGTGCAATAGCTGCCTTGTCCATGAATATCAGGGCGCCAATTCTCGACGGCAATGTCAAAAGAGTTCTTATACGTTATTTTGCGATCGGCGGCTGGCCGGAACAAACCTCGCTAAACAACGAACTGTGGAAATTAGCAGAAAATCTGATGCCCGACGACAACATTGCTGATTATTCTCAGGCCATGATGGACCTAGGCGCAACACTGTGCACGCGCGCGCATCCTTCCTGCCCATCATGCCCGCTCAAAGTTGAATGTAAAGCCAATAAGACGGCCACGACCCAAGACTACCCATCCAGGAAACCTAAAAAGAAACTGCCAGTTAAAACGATCTTCATGTTTATACTACAAAATGACCTTGACGAAGTGCTGCTGGAAAAACGCCCTCCGAACGGAATCTGGGGGTCACTTTATTCCCTACCCGAATCGGAATCATCAACAGGATTACCTCCACTTAGTAACATAGTAGTGGATGGGGAAAGGAAGGCTCTCAAACCGATCCGGCATACGTTTTCCCATTACCATCTCGTTATTAGCCCAATCAGAATGACTGCCAAACATGAACCACATGGAGAAAGCGAAAATGATCATTGGCTCTGGTATCCTCTCGATCATTCACTGGAAGTCGGATTGGCGGCGCCGGTCAAAAAGCTTTTATCAAGCCTAGCGCCCAATCCCTAACAACGAGGAAGCAGTATGAGTCGGATGGTGCATTGCAAAAAATACGATAAGAAGCTACCCGGACTGGCAGCTCCGCCCTACCCTGGTCCAAAAGGACAGGAAGTATACAAAACCGTCTCTCAACAAGCGTGGCAAGAATGGCTCGCACAACAAACGATGCTTATCAATGAAAAACAGTTAAGCTTAATGGATCCGGAGGCCCGGAAATATCTGCAGGGACAGATGGATAAGTTCTTAAATAACGAACAGCATGATCAGGCCCGGGGGTACGTGCCACCTGAAGACTAACTGGCCATGTCCTTGACTATCCAGAACCTTGAAGGTTTAATACGCCGCTTATGTAAAGTCGCAAATTCCAGAATCAGGGTACACTTTTATACGCAAGTAGCGGTGTAACGAGTTTTTTCAAAAACCAACTTGACTTGGTAGATAGCCAATCCAACAATCAAAATTAAACGCCTTATTGACGAGCACAACTGCTCAAAATGCCCAGGTAGCTCAGTCGGTAGAGCAGAGGACTGAAAATCCTCGTGTCGGTGGTTCGATTCCGCCCCTGGGCACCATCACATATTCAGACTTCAT
>JAKUTG010000164.1:0-5316 GCA_022447905.1 Pseudomonadales bacterium
TCCAAGGTCGTACATAAGTCCCAGATTGTACTGGCCGCTTGCATATCCTTGTTCCGCTGCTAATCGATACCACCTAGCCGCTTCCGCTTTATTCTCAGGAACACCGTCTCCAGTGTCGTACATAAGTCCCAGATTGACTTGTGCGAATGCAAGCCCTCGTTCCGCATCTCGCTTGGTTTCTTCAAAATCCTGCCCACTCACAACCCCTGAAAATCCAATAACCAGAAGAAGAAAGAGGAGGGTTGAGTTCAGGAGGGTTTTCATGACTATCTCCGATAGATGCCCATAGTGTATGTCCGATGGTACTGCTATTTGCTAGCGAAAGGGAGACCAACTGACCGCGTTGTAGAGGTAGCGCGTCCTGATTAGCGTTGTCGAGCGCTAACATTTAGTTCGCCGGTGTTATTAACATACGCACAATTTATCGTTGAAGTGAATACGCTTTGCTCACCGCAGATTTGGACTCGTTGAATTCCACGTGGGGCGTCTATATCTTCCATACTCACCCAGGAACTTATAGACTTTACGAGCAATACTTTGTATGATTTCCTGCTTCTTGGTGTTTCCTCATGCTCTAATAGGCTAGGCGCTCCAGCTTGCTACTTCACCATAGCCAAAGCCTGCCCTCCGGCCTCCGCTAATTTGTTTCTCATTACACAGAACCGTGGTGTAGTGCGCTTTTTGAGCAACAAGCCACGAGTGAATGGTTTTATTGCGCATTTATAAAAATTCACACCTGGCTAGTCCTTGAACTGTATTGCTTGTCTTTCTAGAAGGAGTATATGGATAAATATTTAGGTGGAACCTGGGAAGAATTTGAACAGTGGATTCGATTTACGATTGGATCGGACTTTAAATGGTTGGTCAGGCCACTGGACAGGTAGTCGAACCGGGAAATGGTCGCCGATATGGTGCGCAATGATATTGAGCGGAGTAACGGTGTATTTCCCACGCATAATGTATTTATTGAAAGAAAACAATAGGAGAAAACCAAAAGTGGCCAGGATTGAAGTGGCAACACGGTTAAAGAGTAACCCATCCAAGATAGCCGCTAAAATTCGTTATACGCTCCCCGAACGAGTGACGACTGCGCTACTGTTGGCCGCTGGCACCGGGTCACGCTTACGCCCACTGACCCTAGATGCACCAAAGTGCCTTACAGAAGTTGGCGGAACACCCATTCTAGGCCGTTTGGTCGATAATCTTCGCTCGCAACGCATTAGTAGATTGGTCGTGGTGACAGGATATCTGGATCATTGTATCCGTGAATTCCTCCAAGAATATGCTCCTGATATGCACGTTGAATACATTTTCAACCCGGCCTATCAAACAACCAACAATATTTATTCCCTGTGGCTGGCTCGACAGGCCATCCAGGAACATTTTGTACTGATAGAAAGTGATCTGGTTTTTCATGCCTCCATGTTAAATGACATGCTCACACCAGACAAAATTGCCATTTCTCAACTCCTGCCCTGGATGAATGGCGCAACTGTTGAACTCAACAATCAGAATGGTGTTGCGGCATTTCATACCAAATGTGACACAGCTAACAGCCCCAACTACAAAACAGTAAACATTTACAGCCTCTCCTTGCAAAGCTGGCAGAAAGTTATAGCCCGGTTAGAACTCTGTATCGCTGATGAATACTTGGGAGATTACTATGAAGCGGTATTTTCTGACATGGTAAACGATGGAACACTCGCATTTGATGCCGTTTTCTTTGACAAGAACCAGTGGTATGAAATTGATACTGTGGCAGATTTGCATCAAGCCGAACTATTATTCCCTTGCCCCCCAGCAGATCTCCGGCTTAAGCCCCGGCACGGTCTTCATAATAATATCTCTGATACTAATAGTAGTGAGGCAACAGCTGTTTAGACCTGTTATCGCCTCAATTTAATCATTTGTACACGGGTTGCACATCCACTGTAGCAACCCAATAAGGCAAAAGAATCAAGTGATGAAAATCCAGGTTACAGGCTCACAGAAGCAGGCTTCCAGAGAACAGCAATATGAAACTTTGGCCACTGCCCATGGCGGTTATTGGCGCTATGGATTTACTGACCATGCCTACCTGTATAATCTCCATTTCCCACCAGAGCGATTCTTTGAACTGCTCAAGAGCCAAATTCATGAGTTGGTTTTAAACTATCCCGTTGCCCAGAGCACGTTGGCTGGCTGGGTTGGTGATTTGATTGACCAACCACCTGAACGTATTGTGGTGGGGAACGGGGCGGCAGAACTGATCAAAATAGTTTCCGGGAATGTGGCTAAAAAACTGATTGTACCGGTACCCTCTTTCAATGAATATGCCAATGCAGCTCCGGCTGGAAGCGTCATCGAGTTTGCTCTTGATACACCCTCTTTCCAACTCGACATCGATAAATTTGCTGTCGAAGCGCTACGCTGCAAGGCGGATGTTGCGGTCGTAGTAACGCCAAACAACCCAACGTCACTACTAGTACCAAAAGCTGACCTTATTCGTTTGCTAGCAAAACTGGCCGAACACAACTGCATGCTTATCGTCGATGAATCCTTTATTGATTTTGCCAGCAATCGCGATCAAGAAACACTGGAAAGAGACATAGCGTCATACCCAAACTTGGCGATTTTTAAAAGCATGAGTAAGGCTTATGGCATCTGTGGCTTACGCATTGGCTATATGCTCACAGCCAACACTGCTTTTGCTGAGAAAGTTCGTGCAGGTATACATATCTGGAACCTGAACGGTTTCGCTGAAACGTTTCTGAAAATGGCCCCTGAATACCGAGAGGAATTCGAGTCAAGCTGCGCTCAAGTACGAGAAGACCGGGATCAGTTTTATCAGAACCTCTGTTCAATTAAAGGCTTTCATGTTTATAAACCCGATGCCAATTATATTTTCTGCCGTCTCCCTGATCACGCACCTTCTGCCCCCGAGGTCGCAAAAACCTTGTTCGTTGAGCACAATATCTATATTAAGCATTGCGAAGGGAAAAGCATGCCGGAATCTGACCGCTACGTACGTATAGCCAGTCGAACGCAAGATGAGAATGAACATTTAGTTAGACTACTAGGTGAAATCTTGGCGGCTGAAGCCCCCTGACTTTCATATGACCAAGAGATTTTTATGGATACGATTCAAAAAGATAACGAACTGTGCTTCTTTAGGGAAACAGGTTTCTTTGAAGAAAGGGAGCTGGCGATCAAGCACTTGAGAGATATGGACGAAATTCTATTTGCCGAAGGTGTGGATTACTGTGTCATGTTTGGCACCCTCCTTGGGTTATTGCGCCATAATGATTTGATTCCCTGGGATGATGACCTGGATATCATTATTTTCGACATAGACAAATTCGAAGAAACATGTCGGCACCAGTTGGAAGCAAAAGGCTATGTCGTTTACAACGATATGCGCACTTTTGACGGCGTACCAAAACACTGTGGCTACCGTATTCATGCTGAACAAGGGGTTGATATTCCCGGGAAAACATGGAAATTTCCATGGCTAGGGGTCTGGGACCCCACTATTGTTAGCCAAGACAGTGGGGACGTCATGACCTTGCTGCCTGAAGAGTTCGCCTATGCTGTCGAGGATTTTTTCCCGCTGGAAAGAAGAGCCTTTTTGGATTTTACCGTGAGTGTTCCCCGACTTTCAGAAAAAATTATGAAGCAATATTACGGCAGTGATTGTATGGAAGTGTGCATGCTTCACGACCTGGATCACCGGCAATACAAGCCAACAGGGTTTCCCACCACAAAATTTGCTTTGCAAGACGTTTTAACTTACCTGAAAGAGAACCCTTAATTGAAACAACAAGATAATGTATTACAGCTGGATGCTGCCTATCCAAAGCTTGCAAAAAAAGCCAGTGATGGGATGTACTGCTATGTTATTCAACGTCGGATATCGCCTTATATATCGCTATTTTGCGTACGCAAAGGGATTACTGCCAATGCGGCTACCGGGATTGATATGCTGTTTGCCATTCTCGCCGCATGGAGTTTATCCCAGGGCTACTATGTTTTGGGTGTGATATTAATTCAAATCTTTGGCCTGTGGTCTTGTGTTGATGGTGAAGTTGCACGGCTAACCAAATCACCCAGTAAGCTGGGTGATTTTTATGACACAATGGCCGATCGCTCGGCTGAATTTCTGATTTTTGCCGGTGTATTATATTCGATGCCATCCAGCGCCATAAGCCCGTCTTGGGGAACCCTGTTCTTTTTCTATATTGGTATGGTTTTTCTTATCACAGCGTCCTCTGAAAAATTCCGTTCTGTATACCACAAAAATTATCCAAAGAGCGAACACGAGCGTGTATTCAGCTGGCTATGTGCAGGCAGTGATACACGATTTTTGTATCTATGCGTAGCCATTCTGTTTTATACCTTTACTGGCAATGCGTCGGTCATTGAATGGTTAGTTATGGCATTGTCCTTCTTGCTCGGCATCAATTTCATATTCCGACTGTGGAAGATTTCCACATTCCCAATAGAAGTATCTGACTAATGGCAACCCAATATTCAATGATAATTCATCCAGCGAACAGTTGCTCATAGAATGGGAAAGCAAAACTATCCATCTCTGCATGATTTTCTGACTGAGCTTACTGAAAATTGCCTTCTGCTGGCTCGACACGGGGAGACTGACTGGAACGCTATGAAAATTATTCAGGGCCAGCAGGATCGCCCCCTGAATAATATCGGATTTGAACAGAGGAAAAATCTGTTCTTTGCATTAAACCAGATTTCTTTAAACCGGATAGTCTGTAGCACGCTTCAGAGAACTATACAGACAGCAACACCCATCAGCATTGAAAAAGACGTTAAGCTCGAAAAATATTCTGATCTTAATGAAGTTAAATTGGGTATTTTTGAAGGACAGCATAAGGAAGAATTTACTGATGAATTTTCAAGAAATTGCTATCAAGAATTTTTAGACAACGAAGTAACCGTTGCCCTTCCTGGTGGCGGAGAAAGCCTCGTTATGGTGGACAAGCGTGTTCAACCCTTGGTGGAAAGCATAATTGATACCGTTATAAGTTCCGGCCATGTATTGGTGGTTGGACACCGTAACATCAACAAGATGATCGTTAAAAACCTTTTGAATCTCTCTTTAGATGAAGGATACGAGGTCGAGCATGAAAACTCATGGATTTATCTCTTCGCTCCAAAAAGGGCTGAAATATTCCTAGTAAAAATTGCTGCGCCTCAAGAAGGTATTCAGGTGAAGTCAGGGTATGAAATAACCTGCGCCAGCCATACAGCTAGCTGACCGCCCATAACACGCGCACAGGATGTGCCAATCGCGTTGCATACTTGAACCTTTTA
>JAKUTG010000165.1:0-5302 GCA_022447905.1 Pseudomonadales bacterium
ATTTCTGCAATCCGTGCCCCGCCCCCCGAAAGCGCACCAATTTTATATAGACTTCCTATTAGGACTATCAAGGTTACGATGACACCCACCATGAGAAAGATCTGCCAATCAAATTGCAGTGAACTCATGGAAGAGATGCTGGACCCTTCTTCACCGAGAAGGCCAAATGCCACCATGACGAGAAGATTCGTCACCACGACGAGCGAGAGAACTGCCAATGAGAAAAGCAGGAAAAGTTTGCCAGTATTCCGTTTGGCAGTGTCCTGAGACTCAAAAAAATTCATATCAATCTATTTAGAATAATATTCACTAAAAGAGCCCGATCATGAAATTTCTAGAATGAGACTTTTGGCGCTTCCTGGATTTGATCGCTGTCTTCAAATTCCAACAAGCTGGCATCAGTGCTATGTCCAATTATCCCTGCAACCGCAACGGGAGGAAATGACTGACGGTATGTGTTGTAGGCCATTACCTGGTCGTTAAAAGCCTGACGTGAGAAGGCTACTTTATTTTCAGTTGCTGTTAGCTCTTCGCTTAGCTGCATCATGTTTTGATTCGCTTTTAAGTCGGGGTACGCTTCCATTACTACGTTAAATCGATTCATGGCTCCAGCAAGGGCACCTTCCTGCCCAATTAATTCCTTGATAGCAGCAGCATTACCAGGATCAGCAGCAGCCGCTGCTAATCCTGCCGCTGCTGCATTACGAGCAGCGATTACAGCTTCAAGTGTTTCTCGTTCGTGCTTTATGTAACCCTTGGCAGTCTCGACTAAATTTGGGATGAGATCATAGCGGCGCTTGAGTTGTACTTCGATCTGTGCAAAAGCATTCTGGTATCTATTCTTTAAACTCACTAATTGGTTGTAGATTCCAATCAGGTAGAAAAATACGACCGCCACAATGACTAAAACTACAATCGTTGAAATTTCCATTGTTAAAACTCCTGTTCAAGAGAAAAGTGGGGTAATTACTACTGAGCCAGTATCGGTATTATTTCATTTATACCAGGCGGTGCACAGGGCCGCACTAGTTATCAGGACGCTCCATCTCTATTACGCGATCAGTTGGTTCAATCGTACCGTCGTCCCGCACTCTGGCAAAAGCTATCGACTACTAAGGCCCTGTACTTCGTTGGCACTTCCAGCACGTTTCGAATGAGCCGTCATTCTCTTCACCGCAGTTAGTACACTGCCAGCTTGGGATTTGCCGCGAGTTGCTTAGTTCCTGCTCCAAAATTGTCAGAGCTTTCGAAGCATCATCAACATCTGCTACCCACAATTCTACAGGAATTGTTGAAAGGCCCACGTGTCCACCTGAAGCATAGTGCTCGTTCTTGACAAAGCAGGCAATATTGTTCAATTCCAGCAAGTTTTTTGCTAAATACAATATAGCCAGATTTTCATGTGAATAAACTTTCAGCATTTTCAATTTTTAGAACACTATGTTTTTATAATGGTTTTCAATCCGGACTATTACTGAATCAACTTATCTAATCCTTTCGGTTACAACCAGCTATGCGGCCAGATCATGGCGCGCCTCAAGCTTTCTCAGTTCTGTTGCCTATACGAATCTCAAACTCTCCGCCTGAAATCTCTAGTGTCAATCGTAGAGGACAAAAAGTGAGTACCATAGCGTGACTGCAAGAGCATTAATAACCAAGGCTAAGACTGAAAACCTATTTATCACACCGCGCTGGTTAAAATTTGTAAAGGCTAGAATCGTACCTATCGGGACTAGACTATAAAACAGAAAAAAGCAAAGCCCTATCACCGGGATAAGAAAAGGCGGAGCAAACTTGGCACCTCCATAGATAATCATCACCAAACCTGGGAAAGTAATCGATAGAAATACGACTATTGAAATTATGAATGCTATTTTTCCATATCCAATCTGTTTCAGTACATCGGCAAACCGATTTGAATCATTTGTGGTATTCATATTTCTCGTAAGTTATGACTATGTATTGGTACCAGCGGGCGGACTCGAACATATTTTAAAATCAATAAGTTACATTAAATTTTAGTTTTTACCTACAATCCTACCTACCATAAACGTAATCCAGATTAGCTTTTTGCTCTTTTAACCCCCCCCCTGAAACGCATTGAAGGTGCGTTGATAATTATAGCCCCGGGGGAGGCTTTCCCCTGTCTTAATAATTACAGTTGCCAACCCCATACTTAAAAGCTAATTTCAAAAATATAGAGGTTTATAAACAGTTTTGCCATACTCCTGCTTAATGTATTCGGCGGTGCTACTTGACTAACCTGCGCCATCCAATAACTATCGATGTAAGCGAAAAGCCAAATCCAATTATGCTTAGCAAAATTACCAGAAGAGACTTTATCAATGGAACTTTAGTGGCGGCGGGAGCTTCCATGTTTCCAATGGAAGGATCTGTTCAAACGACTACGGCTGCACTCGATCCTTCCTATTATCCGCCAGCGCGTACCGGACTTCGCGGGAGCCATCCAGGATCAGAACAATACGCACATAACCGAGCCTTGAACCAACAATCGGATTGGGGACCAACCACCAAATTGGAAGAGGCTTACGATCTGGTTGTTGTAGGGGGTGGACTCAGTGGATTGTCGGCGGCTTATTTCTATCAGCAAGAACACGGAAGCGACAAGAAGGTGCTGGTACTGGACAACCATGACGATTTTGGAGGTCACGCTAAAAGGAATGAACATACGGTCGGTGGTGTCATGCTATTGGGGGAAGGCGGATCAGAATCTTTTGAATGGCCGCATGAATTTGGCGATGTTGTACGCAATCTTATAAATGATCTCGGCGTTGACATGGATCGATTCGATTCGACCTATGACATCGACTTTTATAAAAGGCACAACTTAGGTGCTGTTACCTATTTCAACAAGGCAAGCTTTGGCCAAGATAAGGTAGTGCAGCATCCCTTTTGTGATTACCCGGGGTTTGTGGAAGGGCTTCTGCGTACAACGCTATCTAACGAAGAGGCAGTTCGGCAAACACCGTTGAGTGCGAGTGGCAAAGAACAATTGCTGCGGATTTTAAATGGCGGGCAACATGACCTGAATATACCCACGGTGGATTTGCAAGAATACGTTCGTACCCATTCCTACTTCGATTATCTAAAAAACACCTTGGGCGTTGATGACCCACAGGTATTGAGAATGGTCAGACGCACTAACATGGATTATGAGGGCGGCGGCACAGATGTGATGAGCATAAGCCTGGCCTTGGCGAGTGGGTCTATGGGCTCGGATCCATACGATGCATGGAAAGACGCGTTGGCGGAAGGGGACTATCAGAAATACGTCAATAAAGCTGGCGGTACTTACTCTGTAGAATACCCCTTCATTCAACACTTTCCCGATGGCAATGCGACCATTGCACGTTCGTTAGTGAAAAAAATTATTCCCAATGTAGGGCCGGGAGATAGTGCCGAAGAAATTGTCTTATCCAAATTCAATTATGCCGAGCTAGACAAGCCCAGCAACAATGTGCGAGTTCGATTAAACAGTACCGTTGTGAATGTTCAACACGACGGTGATCCCAAAACTTCCAGTAATGTTTTTGTAAATTATGTCAATGACAACAAGTCGTATCGGGTAAAAGCCAAAGGCGTGGTGATGGCATGCTACAACATGATTATTCCTCACATTGTTCCAGGCCTTCCCGAAGATCAATACGCGGCTTTAAGTAGTCTATCGAAGGTTCCCTTGCAGTACAGTACTGTGGGTGTAACGAACTGGCGGGCAATGAAAGAGATGGGAATTGGGATGGCCATGTGTCCGGGCAATATGCACCAGGTGGTGGGAATGGACTACCCGGTTAGTATAGGGGGTTATGAGTATACCAAGAGCCCTAACGACCCGTGCATTCTTCACATGAGAAGCGCTCCGGTTGGAGACACCGTTGGCGCACCGCAGTTTGATCAGTTTCGTGAAGCAAGATACAGAATGTTAGAGCTCACATTTGATGATTACGAAGAAGAAATCAGGGAGCATTTAGGCGGCATGCTACCGAGCCCATTGTTTGATTTCGATAGAGATGTGGAGAGCATTTCCATCAATCGCTGGGGCCATGGTTACGCCAGTGGTAACCCGGGAGTTGCTGGACGACAATCGTTTGGCCGAATTACCATTGCTAATAGTGATGCTGTCGGTAGTTCGCTTTTGCAAAATGCAGTCGAGCAGGCGTGGCGAGCCGTAAAGGAATTAGGATAGTATTTTGTACCATATATAGTTTGCTATGATCATCGCCGATGAACGTGAGGTTGTAAGTGGTTCTTGTTTTGGATATTGGAGTATCACTCCAAATAGATTGTATGAAAAAAATTGGTTCCGATTATTGGCGTGCACAAACAAGGCAACTGTTTTTCGAATAGAGAGATTTTGTTTAGCCAATGCTGCAAGCTTGGTAGTGGATTATGCTTTGAGGAGAAGGCGTAGAGGAATGGAAGATAAACTGCTACACAAAAAGACTCGGACTGATTCTTCAACTGCTCTGACGTTAGCAGTCATGGCATGTCTTCTTCTTACTTCATTTATGTCTACTCCATTGACCGGCCAAACTTCGAGTACTGCGGTTGATCTGCTTTCCGCTTTTTCGGGAGAGCCTGCGAACCAGTACCAGCCCTACTTTCAGTTCTCTCAAGCATCACGAATCGTAGCCGTCGAGATTTATGCAGTCGGCACCGACAGCACCACCGCCCAATATTCCGGTCAAGAACATGCCTGGCATGTGGTCAACAACATATTAAGGATCACCACCGCCGACGGATTCGAGGGCATTTCCGGCGTGGATACTTATCACGACGCTGAGTTCGGAGAGCAAGTCCTGCTGGAGTTGCATAGCGTGGCCGCTGATCTGCTGGCCCTACAATCTCTGGACCCAGCAGTGGTTTGGGCCATGCTCAAACGCAGCAGACCCGAGCTAAGCGACGAAGCACGCGCCAACATCGATATTGCACTGTGGGACCTGGCGGCACAGCGGGCAGATCGTCCATTGCACCAGCTATTGGGAGCACAAAGAGATTCGATAGAGGCCTATGCCAGTCTTCCGTTCTATCACACCTTGCCGGAGTATGTTGATGCAGTTAATCAGTACGCCAGACTTGGCTTCAGGACTTTCAAGTTTCATATCTGGGGTTCGATCGAAGAAGACGTTCGCCTGGTTGAGTTGATCCAACAGACATTTGCTGACTCTGGCTATCGCTTCATGGTCGATCTCGAAGCAGCCTACATCATGGTGGGAGTTGCCTTTGCCTGTGACGTACTGAATGATGCTCTGCCTGACCTGGGGACGTATCGCACACGTCTCGG
>JAKUTG010000166.1:0-5285 GCA_022447905.1 Pseudomonadales bacterium
ATAATCGGCGGAGAGGAGTTCTCTCGACAATTCCATTCCACTGTGCTTTCACGTCAATGCCTTCAGGCGCTCCAGCCATAACTAACTCAATCGCGCCTTCTGTCATAGCTGCGCCGGGGCATATAGCATTAACGCGTATGTTGGACGCGCCCAACTCCATTGCCAGTGATCGAGTTAGGCCCCCAATTGCATGTTTGGTTGTCGTATAGTGAGCCAAACCTTCGGCAGATGGTTGAAACGCGTCAACCGATGCAATATTTACGATCGAACCACCATTACCATCCTTTTTCATTTCGCGAACAACCGCTTGTGTGCAATTAAATGTGCCAACGACATTAACGTTCAATGTCGTTTGAAATTCTTCTAAAGATATATTGTCAAAATAACTGTTTGAAAAAATCCCGGCATTATTTACTAAGATATCGACTCGCCCGTTTGTTGACACAACAAACTGCACTAGATCCATCACAAGAGAAGCATCGAAAATATCAACTTTCTTTGGAGAGGCCTCATAGCCCAGCTTATTAATCTCTTCGGCCTTTCGGGTGGCGCCGTCCTCATTCCGATCTGCGATAACAACTTTAGCTCCAGCTTCGGCCAAACGCAGAGCAATTGCAGCTCCAAAACCTTGGGCAGCCCCGGTTACGATCGCACACTTGCCTTTCAGAGAAATTAGCGAAGACAGATCAGGAGTATTCTCAGTCGCTCTGTCAATTTGATTTTTTTCTATAGTCATAATAACCGTTCCTAATCTAGATAATTCCGTTTATCGACAGATTGTATTTTAATGTCTAAAAATGGCAGGCGACCGCATGACAGCCCCTACGAACGAGAAGTTCGGGATCTGATTCAGAGTAGACCGCCTCTGCTCTAGGACATCGTGTCAAAAAACGACACCCTTTTGGTATCGCCAGCCACGCTTGCGAGATGCCTTATTCGATTAATTGATCCTGCTTCCAGATTGGTTTACCGGTGTTTCGAACTTGGTTTGATTCTTCTTTCTTTCGGGGATGTTATAGAGATGACGCCGCGATTAATCATTACTAAAAGTGAGATTGATAAAGGTTTAGATATATTTAGGCAAGCGATTGAGACGCTGTAGTCGAAAAGAGACCTGCAACAACTTGAGAAATCTTTTCGACTGATGGTATGTAAGCGTTTTCTAGTGTCGGGCTCAAGGGCACAGGTGTGTGAGGGGCGGTCACCCTTCTAATCGGAGCCTTAAGCTTGGCGTGAGCTGATTCACCCACAATTGCTGCAATGTCCGTTGCAATACTACATCTCGGTGGACTTTCATCAACAATGACAAGCCGTCCCGTCTTACGAACTGAATGAGTGATTGTTTCATTGTCGAGAGGGGAAAGTGTGCGTGGGTCGATAATTTCTACACTGATTCCTTTTTGACCTAAGGTCTGAGCGGCTTCAATTGCTTTCTGGACCATCATGGAAATTGCGACCAGCGTAATATCTTTACCTTCCTTAACAATCTTCGCTTCGCCGAGGGGGATCTGGAATGGGGATTCAGGGACACTCTCTTTCATCCCGTAGAGGCCCATATGCTCGAAGAACATCACAGGGTTGTTGTCCACAATAGAGGAGGAAAGAAGCCCTTTTGCGTCGTGAGGCGAGGATGGGACAACAACTTTGAGACCAGGAATATGGGTGAACAAAGAATACAAGGTATCGGAATGTTGCCCCGCGGCTCCAAGGCCGGCGCCCATAGCCATCCGAAATACCATAGGCACTTGCACCTGACCCCCAAACATGTACCTCATTTTGGCAGTTTGGTTAAAGATCTGATCGAATGCGAGTGGAGTAAAACTTGACCACATCATGTCCACGATTGGGCGTAGGCCAGAGGCGGCAGCCCCAAGCCCAATACCGGCAATGGCAGCCTCAGAGATTGGTGTATCGCGAACGCGTGAAGGCCCAAACAACTCTAACAGCCCCCGTGTGACTCCAAATGAACCACCCATTGCGCCTTCGTTGGGACCCCCAAGGCCGGCACCCCCGGCGATATCCTCACCGATAACGATGACCGAATCATCTAGTTCCATAGCTTGACGCATAGCCTCGTTCAGGGCGCTAGCACCACTTAATACGCGCTTTTGGCTATTACTCACGATGCATAGACCTCTGCTTCTACCGTGTTTGCCTGGGGGAATGGACTAGCTTTCGCGTAATCAACAGCTTCATTCAACTCCATCTCAATATCTTTTCGCAGTTTAGAGATGTCATCAGGTAAGAGTATTTGGCGTGCAAGCAAGATCGTTTCGAGTGGGGGAATTGGATCTTGCGATTTGGCCTCAATTTTGAGGTCTTTTGGCCGGTACTTTTCGGGATCGCCAAGGTAGTGACCTATCATTCTTCCGATCTTTGCTTCGATTAATGTGGGTCCGTCGCCGTTTCGAGCACGAAGGACAGCATCTTCGGCCGCGTGATATACAGATATTGCGTCTGACGCATCAACGGTAATTCCTGGAAGGCCGTAAGCAGCTGCCCTCATCGAAATATCGGGTACGCTTGTGGAGTAGCCTACGGGGGTAGACTCTGCCCACCCGTTGTTTTCACAGACGAAGATAACCGGTAATTTCCAGATGGAACTTAAATTCATCGTTTCGTGAAGTATCCCCTGGTTACATGCACCGTCGCCGAAAAATGTGACAGCAACATATTTTTCGCCTCTGATCTGACTGGTTAATGCTGCACCGGCGGCCAAGGCGATACCACCGCCTACAATTGCATTGGCCCCGAGCATGCCGCGAGCAAAATCAGCAATGTGCATCGAGCCGCCTCGCCCTTTACATAAACCAGTTTCTCGTCCGTAGAGCTCCGCGAGCATATCCTTTAACGTGCAGCCTTTTGCAATACAGTGGCCGTGTCCCCGATGAGTACTCGAGATGTAATCATGATGATCAAGGTGCATGCAGATACCCGTAGAGACTGCTTCAGCACCGATGTAAGTATGAACAAAGCCCGGCATTTCTCCTTTTCGAAACTCTCGAGTTACCCGCTCCTCGAACATTCGGATCGTTAACATTGTTCGATAAATTCGAATCAACTCTTTGGGTTCGATTGAGTTCATTCTTTTTTAATTAGAGACTGGTATTCTTCGGCAGTATCCGCAACGAGACCTACAACCGTACCAATTGGGAGAGAGGTCTCTTCGGAAGGTTGCAACAAATGGTGAAGCCAGCCTGTAGCGTCGGATTCAATATCCATCGCGGCTTTCTCGATCTCCATCTGGAACAATGGCGTACCTTCTTCAACTTTCTCACCTTCTTCAGCTATCCAATCGAGAAGGTAGGAGTCTTCCATATTGAGACCAGTTTTTGGAATAATCTGTTCGTGAATAGCCATTATTGCGAGGATTCCTAATCGTTATGGTAGAACCACTCGTATCTCCATCGGACTTAGTGATGGACCTACCAAGTGAACGAGCTCGGTTGGGACTCTTAGCCGATTACGTTCGTTTCAATGTTCTACGGGTATACAGTTTGACTTTTTCGAAGCCAAGGCGAGTTCGTTTCTGATCTATGGGGCGCCACGGCGTAATCGTTTTACCACTCTGCATAATTACTTTTATATTCGATGGGTCATGAAGCACTTCGATATTCTTATGGGGTGCTCCATCTACGACAAGCAGGTCGGCGTATTTCCCACTGGTCAATGTCCCGATTTCTTCACGTAAATTTGGGAGGGTAAAAGCCGAATTTCGTGTCATACAAAGAAGTGCCTCGATAGGGCTGAGTCCCAAATGTTTAACAAATAATTCCATTTCTCGAGTGTGCCATTCACCATATGGCGTCATCGCAAAACCAGTTTCTGAACCACATATCAAAGTTCCACCAGATTGGTGAAACTTTGACAAAATTGCAATGGCGGCGTCTCGCTCCTTTTCGGCATGGCGCCGTACGCCTTTGGGGAGATCACTTATACCGATATCGTCTGCCTCAAGAATATTGACAAGGAGGGTCATAGCAGGGCAGATCGGTATCTGTTTTTCTAGCACGATATCAAGCGTCGGTTGGTCCATGAAGGATGCATGCATGATCCAATCCATTCCTGCTTCTGCTGCGTAACGGACGGATTGGCGAGATCGTGCATGAATCGTGATCGGCCGGCTCAACCGGTGAGATTCATCCGCCGCAAGCTTGATTTCCTCCAGCCGAAATGCGGCGTACTCGTCAGACGAATGGCCGGAACCAGCAAGCTTGATGAGGTCTACTCCTGTCTTCACCTGATCACGGATTTCCTGAATTATTTCCCCATTGTTCCTCACCATGACCCCCATAGAAGATGGGGGGACACCAATCCAAGCGGGAAAATTATCTCCAATGCCTTGTTGACTTGTAATTTGTCTTCCAGCAGCAGCCATGCGCGGTCCTTGGATGAGACCCGCGTTGCGGGCATCTCGGACTGCCACGCCAAGTTGGTTGGGACCGCCAGGATCGCAAGACGAAGTAATGCCTCGAAGGAGTACTTTTTCTGCATCGACAGCTGCCCGAATTGCGCGATATTCGGCAGGTGTATAAATCGAAAGTTCTTCTTCTGATGCGGCCTCACCGAAGCTGATATGCATGTGCGCATCAACCAGACCGGGCATTACGGTCATGCCGGAGACGTCGGTCTGGGTATATTTTTCTGAACGATACGATTCTGGTAACGCTGCGGTTTGTCCAACCCACGCAATCTTTTCTCCATCGATTACTACAGCACCGTTTTCAATGACACTTGAGTCTTCGCAAGTTAAAACAGTGCCGCCAAAGAGCGTGCTGCCATTCATTTGGACTCTCCATCGCCAGATTCAAATGGCACTAGGGGGAAATAGCGACCCTCGAGCGGTTGACCAATCTCTATACCGATTTCATCGTCGCTGTAATTGTATGCGTAGCGGCGGGATCCGAGCCAAATTGTTCCATCTCCAAAATACCTTGCTATGCAAGCTCTCCTCGGCTCGTCAGTTTCGTTGGGTCCTGAAGCATGCCAGGTGAGGGCGTGGTGAAGAGACACTTCCCCAGCTTTAAGTTCAATCGTTTTTATATCGAGGCCTTGCTCGATCGGATCTTCGATTGGTTTTACGACCGAGGGTCGCATCTCTTGCAGATAAGGAGTCCCTGTGCCAAATGCTACTGGCAGTCGTTCCCCGAGAAGGTGGCTGCCTACCGCCATTTGCATGGCTCCATTTTTGAGATGCACGTCGTCGAGAGCCACCCATGCTGGAAAAGCATTTGCCTGCGCCAAAGGCCAGAAGGGGGGATCGTGATGCCACTGTAAAGATCCGC
>JAKUTG010000167.1:0-5260 GCA_022447905.1 Pseudomonadales bacterium
TTTTAAAGGCAGGAACTCAGGCCCGCGAAGGCTGAATCCATATCGAACGATGGTGTGCAGGTGATGAAAACTCCAACGTCGATTCTGCGGCTGATTCCATTTTTCGTATTGGCCTTTATCGGCATGCAAATCACGATTTTTGTGATACCGGCCGTCCTTCCGAACAGCATTTGATTCGGAATGGGAATAGATCATCAAGTCTCCTCACTCAGTTGTTCATCAACCCAAGCCGTAGGATCTTCTATTCGACCTTTGCCCTCCAAATAGAGCTCGATTATTTGTTGCATTCGATTGTTACCAAATGAGCCAAAATGTCCCCCATGTACTTGAGAGACGGGCAACTCACTTAACCGTTGGAGACTCTGGCGATATTGGGCACGGTCTGAGTGGAAAACCGTATCGTAGAGATCACCATCATAAATAGCGTCGCCACTGAACAGAATCTCGGTATTTTTTTCGTAAAGGGCAATCGAGTCAGGAGAATGGCCAGGCAGGTGAAGTATTTGAAATGTTCGATTACCTAAATCAATTACGTCACCCTCATCTAGATAACCCGTAAGAGGGGCCGCCTTCACTGAAAATTGATCAATCGAGAAACCGTTATATGGGAGCGCTCGAAAGGTCTCAGCGCGAATGAATGCTCCAATATCTAATTCAGACGACATTGGTTGGTGGTATATGTCGCTGCAAGCCTTATGCCCGAGACGGCGCCTAAATTCATGGGCTCCACCCATGTGATCAAAGTGACAGTGCGTCATCACTGCCGTTATGGGTTGTTCTGTTATGGTGGCAAGAATCGGCGCAAGCGAGTGCAGCCCAAGGCCCGAATCAATCAAAAGATCTTTATTGGAGCCTCTTACAAGCCAAATATTGCAACGGAGCCAATTTGCAATGAATGTCTCTCTTATTCGAAAGATGCCATGGCCTATTGATTGACTTTCATACCAATCTTGAGCGGGTACCTCTAGAGATTGTTTCATCGAAATGATGGGGAACCTAGTGGAAGTAATTACATCCTGTTATGGGCGCAATCAGAAAATGTCTTCAACTATTTGGGTGCACAATCAACCGGTATCACTTTACCAGGGTTCAAGACACCGTTCGGGTCCAGTGCACTCTTAATTTTTGCCATGATTTTTAGCCCAGCCGGATCCTTGAATGCCTTCATTTCCCCCAGTCTCAACAAGCCTACGCCATGTTCAGCGCTGAACGATCCACCCAGTTCATGCACCAGTTGAAAAATCATGTTATTGAACTCTAATCGCCTAGGTTCAAACTCTTTGGCTGGCAGATCGAGTGGTTGTAGAAAACTAAAATGGATATTTCCATCGCCGACATGCCCAAAAGGATAGGGCCGCACGCCGGACACGAGCTTTTCGCCTGCGGCACTCGCACGATGTATTAATACCGGTACGCTTGATACCTTGACAGAGATGTCGTGCGAAAACGCTACACCCTCCAAAGTTTGCGCTTCTCTCAAACCCTCCCGTATGGCCCAAATTTGACGAGACTGTTCTTCACTCTGGCTGATGACGGCATCCGTAACGATGCCGTCATCGATAGCGGCGGCCAGAGTCCCCTCAAGGGCATCCTTTAGATGCTGTCCAGTAGCACTACCGCTGTAGACGATGATCACTGACCAATTCCAACGATCGTTAAGGGGGTTTCGGCATCCAGAAATGTGGCGGGCTGCTAGGTCGACACCCAACCCCGGAATCAATTCGAAACTCGATAAAGAGCCGCTACTGTCCGAACGCGCCCTGGTCAAAAGTTCGAGACTGGCTTCTATGTCTCGTAAAGCCACAAAAGCAGTTTCGATTTGTTTTGGACGCGGAAAGAGGCGCAACACAGCCTGGGTAATGATTCCAAGCGTGCCTTCAGAGCCGATAATAAGGTGGCGCAGGTCATAGCCGGTGTTGTCCTTTCTGAGTTCACTCAAGTCATGCCAGATAGTGCCATCCGCCAATACAACCTGCAGGCCCAACACCTGATCACGCACGTTGCCGTAACGAAGCACATTGATTCCCCCTGCATTGGTAGAGAGATTGCCGCCAATTTGACAACTTCCTTCGGCGCCAAGACTCAACGGGAAGAATCGATCGGCATCCAGCGCCGATTGTTGAATATCTGACAAGATGCATCCGGCTTCGACCGTAATTGTGTCATTGATTGGATCGATACCAATGATCCTGTTCATACGTCGCAGGTTGAGAATAACTTGCCCGGGAGAAGATACCGCGCCGCCACACAAGCCGGTATTCCCACCTTGAGGAACGATCGAAACACCTGACTTCGCACACGCCTTGACAATAGCCGCTGCTTGTTCGGCAGTGTCGGGGAGAACAACCGCATCGGTGTCGCTGTCAAAGTATCCGCGTGGTTCCTCAATGTACGCGGCAAGATCATCGCTGTTTTCAAGAACGTATCGACTGCCTACGATCTGCCGTAGACTTTCTAGAAGCTCGATATTGTTCTTACCGAACATCATTCACAGGGATTACTGGATCTCTGATACTGTTTAAACATTGACGCCATTTGGTCTTCTTAACTTGGGACCTTGGGCATAGCCGCCGAGAAAGGTGTGTCCCTCACGATGGGCGAATGCCATAGAGTCCAGATCGAGACATTTTTGGCTGCATGCAGTCTCCATCTGTGAGTGTGATCTTCATGTCCCAACCTCGAAACAGAGAAAAAATTCCTTGCTGGTCTGTCAAGGGCCAGTCTCCATATCCTGGCGCTAATCTGGAAGTAATGCGGGTGTTGCATGCCTCCGATGTCCGCCGCAATTCCGTTACAAACGAACGCGTTGCTCGTTCAATTGCCAACCAGGACGCTGACTCTAGGAACAATGCTTCCAAGAGATTATCGCTTTGTTGCAGTAAAGTAGACCTCCTGTCCGGTTTATCCCCCAATGTTAAAAGAAAAACCATCACATCAGTGCATGAAGACAATGGGTTGGAAAATTCCGGGTTGTGTAGAGAAGTCTCCCCGTTGTCCAGTACAAGGCGGGTTCCATCTAGGCTTTTGATACGACACTGACGGTAATAGACCACAGGTTCGAAAAGGGGAATGCTTACTGCGATCATTTTCTCTGCTATTTCCCTTATTGCAAGTCGGACATCACTGGGCTTTTTATATCCATGAATCCGTAAAATGGTATCGACTTCGATGTTGTCGATTTCAGGGATAAATTTGCCCTTATGGCCTAGTGATGAAGGAGCCATTGAGTTCACGCGTTCCAGGAATGGATACAGCCAACGTTTCGCCCACGGAATAGAACTAAGATCATTGTCGTTGCGAATGAAGCACGGAAGTTATCAAGCCTCTGGAGTATGGAGAGCGGCCTTGGCAATTTCCTCGAAATTGTTTTCGAGACCTTCCTTAACTACCCGTACTGCCTCTTCGGGGTTCCCCTCAGTCTCGATGGAAGGTCCTTTCTTGAAACCTTCAATATAGGCGTCGGTCCCGAACAGATCTCTACGCATCGCGGCTTTGTCGATGAGATCCTGAAATCGATCACTGAGTTGTGCTTTACTGGTTGTCTCTCCATCCTTTGCCTCGACTAATGATGGAATTTCCTGCCAATACAGGATGCTATAGGTCGTCACGCGATATCCTCATATGCTGTTGATGGTTGAAAAATACTATATTCTCAAAATTCGACGATAATTTCTGCCCAGTTCAACCACTTTAAGAATATACCCCTTGAGATCGAATCATGATTCGACTTAGTTTTGTTTCTCCCGATGAGGAAAAGTCGCCCCGGGTTAAGGCGATAGAGCCCAGCGCCAATACTACGATTATCAAGGTTGGACACGCGGCCGGAATTGAAATTTCCGCCACTTGCGGTGAACGGGGAAGGTGTAGGGCTTGTCGGGTGAAAATTCTATCAGGCCAAGTCCCACCGCCGACGATGCAGGATCGTATTCAGCTGGGAGAGGATGAAATACGGGAAAACTTTCGTTTGGCGTGTCAAACCCAGGTGATTGGAGACTGCACTGTTCTCTTGGCTCCCCCAACGGAGGAGAGTGGTCACCAGATCATGGGTGGCGATTTTAAGATCGAAACTGTGGGCCTCCAGCTGGACAGTGGGATCAAGAAGTTTTTTGTCAACGCTGAAACGCCCACGGATGAACATCATCAAACATCGGATACTGAGGAAATATTATCTTGCCTGCCTCCAGAGATCGATCAACGTCTGTCGCTATTGCTCATTCGGAAAATTCCTGGAATTGTCCGCGAAAAACAAGGTGCGCTCACCATTACTACATTCAACGACCGAATCATCGCAATCGAATCTGGAAACACTGCCGATAAAAAATATGGAATGGCATTCGACATCGGCACAACAAGCATCGTCGGAAATCTATTGGATCTAGAAAGTGGTGAACAACTCGCGAGCGTGGGCAACATCAATCCTCAGGCGCAATATGGAGGAGACCTTATGTCTCGCATCGCGTATGCGATGTTTGATCCAAAAAAATTGACGGCGCTGCGATCGAAGGTTCTCAACTCGATCACGGGATTCATACGTGAAGCGTGTGATGCGGCAGATATTCACTTCGAACAGGTTCATAAAATTGTGATCGTTGGCAATACTTGTATGCATCATATTTTCCTCGGAATTGATACAACCCACGTAGGCCTTGCGCCGTATGCGCCCGTTGTTCGCGATTCCCTGTCGTTCCATGCAAACGAGCTGCCGTTAAAGGGCGCACCAAACGCAGTGGTTTGCTTTTTGCCAATCGTTGCGGGATTCGTTGGAGCCGACACGATCGGTTGTATCCTCGCCACAAAGATTTACGCGAGTGAAGAAATACGTGCATTGGTCGACATAGGGACCAACGGGGAAGTCGTTATGGGCAATCAAGACGGGCTGATGGTTTGCTCGGCACCAGCCGGTCCAGCCCTGGAAGGCGCCCAGATACGACACGGTATGAGAGGTGCGGTAGGGGCGATTGAGCGAGTATCTATCGACGATGATGTAAAGTGCGCCACGATTGGCAACGCACCGGCTATTGGCATTTGCGGATCGGGATTGGTTGATGCTGTCGCCGCAATGTTGTCGGCGGGTGTTCTAAAATCGTCTGGTTTGTTAAAAGCAGATGGCGGTGGTCGTCTTGCTGCCAAGCTCAAGGAGCGATTTACCAAAACAGAGGACAATAAAGAACAGTTCGTCCTGGTGTGGGCAGACGAGTCTGGCCGAGATGAAGATATCGTCTTAACTCAACACGATATTCGACAATTACAACTCGCGAAA
>JAKUTG010000168.1:0-5247 GCA_022447905.1 Pseudomonadales bacterium
GCCCAGGGCTTTGACGCTTTGCTGATCTTTTATCCCAAAGCCTATTACTATGGGTAAGTCAGTAAGGTTGCGCAATCTAGTTAAGTTCTCCTTAACAGAGTCATAATCGCTTAAAACAGCACCTGTCACTCCCTTGAGCGAAACGTAATACAAATAACCTGAGCATAGAGCTGTGATATGCCTAGCTCGGCTCTCGCTTGTTGTCGGAGAGACCAAATAGATAGTCTCGACCCCAGCGTCACGCAACAAAGTATGTAATTCAGCTGATTCTGCTGGAGGCATGTCAACAACCAAAACTCCATCGATACCTACTAAAGAGGCCCTGACTGCGAATTTCCGGTAGCCCATAATTTCAATCGGATTCAAGTACCCCATGAGTACTATTGGGGTATTATCATTCTTTTCTCTGAATTGTCTTACGAGCTCCAGCACGTCATCTAGACTAGTGCTTCCTTGAAGCGACCTCTCTACAGAGCGCTGAATTACGGGTCCATCGGAAGAAGGATCGCTAAAAGGTATGCCTAGCTCGATGATATCAGCGCCCTTATCAACAACTGTATGCATTATCTGTAAAGTAGTTACAAGATCCGGATCACCCGCTACGAAGTAGGGAATTAGAAGTTTTCCCCCTTCTCCTATGACCCTTTCGGCTGTCCGAGTTATACGACCCATGATGTTCGCTTACAGCTTGATTCCTTCAATCTGTGCCACAGCTTCAATATCCTTATCACCTCGACCTGAAAGATTGATTACTAATGCCTGCTTAGGATTCATTTCAGCAGCAAGTTGCATGGCGTAAGCAACAGCATGACTACTTTCCAATGCTGGAATAATTCCCTCTAATTCGGTCAGCTGATGAAAGGCTTCTAAAGCTTCACTGTCCGTTACAGCAACATAATTAACTCGCCCTAAATCCTTCAACCACGCATGTTCTGGTCCAACCCCTGGGTAATCCAGCCCAGCTGAAACGGAATGGGTATCCATAATCTGGCCAGCGGCATCTGTCATCAGGTAAGTCCGATTTCCGTGAAGCACTCCTGGTTTACCAGCACATAGAGGCGCTGCGTGAGCATCCGTATCCAACCCCTTTCCCCCGGCCTCAACACCGTACATAGCTACCTCGGCACTGTCGAGAAAGGGATGAAAGAGTCCAATAGCATTTGAGCCACCACCCACACAAGCAACTAACGCGTCAGGCAAGCGTCCAATTTGTTCAATTGACTGTGTTATCGTTTCACGTCCGATGACGCACTGAAAATCTCTTACCATTCGAGGATAAGGATGTGGTCCGGCTACGGTACCTATCATGTAATAGGTAGTGTCCACGTTTGTTGCCCAGTCTCGCAGAGCTTCATTCATTGCGTCCTTAAGCGTGCGAGAGCCAGATTCTACCGATATGACTGTCGCCCCTAGCAGCTTCATTCGATAAACATTAGGGGCCTGCCGCACGATATCGTCGGCTCCCATGTAGATATAACACTCGAGCCCCAACCTAGCTGCAACCGTCGCGCTTGCAACTCCATGCTGCCCCGCTCCTGTCTCTGCAATAATTCTGGTTTTGTTCATGTGCTTAGCCAACAAGGCTTGGCCGATGGTGTTGTTTACCTTGTGCGCTCCAGTATGATTCAAATCCTCACGCTTCAGATAGATCTGAGCACCACTACAAGTTTCAGTGAGACGCTTGGCAAAATACAGCGGCGAAGGTCTACCTACATAATGTTTAAGTTCATACTCAAACTCTTTCCAAAAATCCTCATTCTTAGAAAAACGGTCATACACCTTTGCTAATTCTTCGACAGCAGCAATTAATGTTTCGCCAACAAAAACCCCTCCATAAGGACCGAAATGACCTGAACTATCTGGCCCGTCAAACGCCAAAGAGACTTTGTCTGCCTTGGGCCCGAATTCAGACAATTTCTGCTCTGCGTGCTGCTTCGATAAATACCTGCATTTTCCCTCTATCCTTTATACCGGGTTCTGTTTCTATACCACTGCTGGCATCTACTCCGAACGGCCTAACCTGTTCTACAGCTTGCCTGACATTGCTGGAATTCAGGCCTCCTGCTACGACCAAATTTATACCTTTGATGGCGTTAGCCGCTACGGCTCTTGACCAGTCAAAAGGTTCACCTGTGCCCCCTGGCAAATTTTTATCAAAGCTATCAAGTAAAATAAAGCTGGCCGAACTATAATTTGAAATAGCACTCGTTATGTCTCGATCGGCTCTCACTCTTAACGCTTTAATATAAGGCAATCCAAATGTCTCGCAAAATTTCACGGACTCATCTCCATGAAACTGGAGATAATCCACCAATCCAGATTCTACAACTTCAGCTACCACACTATGCTCTGGATTTACAAACAACCCTACAATTTTTAGGTTCGGTGAGATACCGGTGAAAATTTCACCGGCTTGACTGAGCGTGACCGACCGAGGGCTTCTTTTATAAAACACAAGACCGACGGCATCGGCGCCCAGCTCTGCAGCTGCAATCGCATCCTGCTTTCGCGTAATGCCGCAAATTTTGATCCAGAGCTTAGACAAGGTAGGTTTGAGGTAATAAAAGGGGGCTATTTTATCACAACGGAGCAGTTTCTAGCACAAACCCCTAAATTTTCATTTGCTCAGCTATTTGCAAAAAAGCGGGAATCTCGTAGCATTGCGGCAGGCTGTAATCAGAAGGATATTCTACACCGGTCATATAAAGGCCATCCGGTGCCGCTGTCAATCCACCCTGAGTTCGATCCCTGCAGGCAATTAATTCATTAATCCAATCCGGATCTCGGCCTCCTTGGCCAATCTCCATCAGCACACCTGCAATATTGCGAACCATGTGTTGAAGAAAAGCATTAGCTTGAATGTCAAACACTATAAACCCGTTACGCTTACTAACTGCCGCCATTGTTATACGACGAAAAGGGGACTTAGACTGACACCCCGCGGCTCTGAACACAGAAAAATCTCGTTCTCCCAGTAAATATTGGGCCGCTCTATTCATAGCATTCACATCCAGCGGCTTAACAACATGTGTAGCTCGGCTTTTCATGATTGCTGAAGCTGTTTTGCGCTGATATATAACATATTGATAGCGCCTTGCGGTGGCTGAGAACCGTGCATGAAACTGTTGGTTTACATTCTTCGCCCATAGTACTCGTACCGAGCTAGGTAGAAGGCTGTTAACCCCCCGAGTCCAGGCCCTTTCGGGACGATCGATAGGGCTATCAAAATGGGCCACCTGACACGTAGCATGTACTCCTGCGTCAGTACGTCCAGCACATATAGTTGTAATTTGAGTGTTGGCAATTTGGCTGAGTGCTCGCTCAAGCTCCGATTGCACCGTGTCAAGCATAGGTGAGGATTGTTTTTGCCAGCCATTAAACATTGAGCCGTCGTACTCAATGCCCGTGGCTACTCTAATTTCAGCTGATGGGGAAAGTGACAAAACCAGTGCTTTTGTCAGTGGTTGGTTCTTAACATAACGCAACTAATCGTGAGCATTATCGAGAGAAGCGAGTGAGTTCTCAGCCTCCTTAACCTGCGCCTTTGATCCTTCCTTAATTACTTCCTGCAGAATTTCCCTAGCCCCATCGACATCCCCCATTTTCTGATACGCGTATGCCAGTTCAAGCTTTGTTGCGGCTTCATCGAGGTCGGAAAGTGACTCGATTTCTTCTGGCGATTCGGGCTCATTGTCCGTTAGAAAATCGAGATTATCTGCTTCTTTGTCGCCGACAAAACCTTCCGATCCTTCTTTATCATACGAGCCTGCTTCTGCCCCCTTGACCTCTAAACCTTCAGGTTCTACGATAAGCTTCCTCTCATCATCACCCAAATCATACTCTGAACCCGGGGCAGTAGCTGCTTTAACACTTATGCCGGCATCTGATTCACTTTCAAATTTTTCCTCTACGCCTTGCTTCATATTCCCTTCAGTAGCCGCCTGTGGATCGTCGCTTTCACCCACTGGGTGGAATTCTCTTTCTGCTAATTCATCTATTGATTCATCCTCCGAATCGTAGATTTTGTTCCGCCGAATGAGCAACGCTACCAGTAGAATTACCAATAAGGTACTAAAAACAGTAATTAACGCGTTGTTGGTAAAAATGCGCCTAATGTCTTCGACCAAGCTAGTTGATCCTGGCACAGGTTCCGGCGTATCAGGTTCGATAGCAGCAGCGATGCTCTGGGTAATTTCCAGCTCAGCTAATCGAGCAGCTTCGACAATGGATTCCTGAACCTGGGTAAGTTGCAGGTCCTGCAAACGAACGATTTCTTGAGCAGCAGCGATCTGTATTTCTAATTCCATCAGACGAGAATCAAGTTCTTCCCGCCGTCTTCCGGTGCGGTCTTCCTCTTCCTGCCGGAGTGCTAACTGAGTTTCTAGCTGGGCGATTTGCCTGTCTAGCTCAAGATTTTCTTCATAAGCAGATCCATCTATCCTGCGGGAGGCTTCAGCTAACTCATCATTAATAGCAATAACGTTTAATTGACCTAGCGATTGGTCACCTTGAGTTAGAGTCGCATCCATAGGCGGTGCAAGTGGTTCCGCTTCTATTTCAGAGACTTCCTGAATTTGTCGTGCTACTTCATTGATCGCCGCTTGAGCATCAACCGAGATAATTTCTCGAAGACTGGGTACTCGTAAATCTAACTCACTGCGCATCCGATTTATGTTGCCGCCAATGAAAGCATTAGGGTTAGCCGCTTGAATAGCCAGCATGACTTGCTCAATAGATACCGAATCGTTAGGTCGTACACGCAATGCAATTCCTGACAGGGTATCGGAGGCTAATATCTCGATTTGTTCTGTGGCCTGCTGGCGACCGGAAATCGATTGCTGTCCTGCAGTAGCTTGTTCTACCGAGGAAGGGCTTTGGTCAGCGGCATATACCTGCGGCGTCAAATCACACAACATTATGCCGAAAACTACGACAGATATTTTTAACATGTTCGCCTGTTCTCTTGTGTCGGGTTTACAAATTTTCTGGCGAATCGATAACTTCACATATGCGATTTACATCTTATTAACTTGCGGCCACTTATATGCTATAAGTAATTGAATTTTTTATTATTAGTCGCAATTCGCAGTATTAATTATAAATAGTTTTTTATCAACTCCTCAGCTATCTGCACTGAATTTAAAGCAGCTCCTTTTCGTACATTGTCGGCTACCACCCAAAGATTTATGCTGTTAGGCATTGAGATATCTTGCCGTATTCGACCCACGAATACCGAGTCCTGTCCGG
>JAKUTG010000169.1:0-5224 GCA_022447905.1 Pseudomonadales bacterium
GTCAACGAACTCGATCGATCGGCAAAAGGTGGTGTTGAAAAACTAGCATTCCTCTCTAAAGAACCGGGAAAGCCTACCCAGGATCTTTTGCCTAGGCTTGTCCAAGATGCCATTGCGCAATTGCCAATTCCGAAAAGAATGCGCTGGGGAGCCTCTCGTGAAGAATTTGTTAGGCCTGTGCATTGGGCGGTCATGATGTTCGGCGAAGAGACTATCCCTGCACTTTTGGTGGGGGTGGAGGTTGATCGCTTCTCCTACGGGCACCGCTTTAGCGCCAACAAAAAAATTATAATTAATAGAGCAAAAGATTACGAAGAGTTGCTCGAAGAGAAAGGGGGTGTTATCCCTGATTTCAACAAACGAAAGGACCTGATTCGCCAGCTAGTCGAAGACGAAGGCAGTAGGGCTGGCGCCACCGCTGTGATTGATGAGGCTTTACTCGATGAAGTGACCAGCCTTGTAGAATATCCAGTCGCACTCACCGGACAGTTTGAAGAAGAGTTTCTCGAGGTGCCGCCCGAGGTCTTGATCCTTACGATGAAATCCCATCAGAAATGCTTCTATCTCGTTGACAAAAAAGACAAGCTTCTGCCGAAGTTTATTACAGTCAGCAACCTGGTCAGCAAAGACCCCTCTCAGGTAGTAGAGGGCTATGAGCGCGTTATTCGCCCGCGGCTTGCTGATGCACGTTTCTTTTATGAAAGCGATAAAAAGCAATCTCTGGAATCCCGGGCTAAGCAATTGAGCAAAATCGTTTTCCAGGAGAAACTCGGAACTGTCTACGACAAATCCCAGCGTGTGGCAGCTCTCGCGTCCACAATTGCGGAATGGATAAGTGCCGACATGAATCTCTGTGCAAGGGCCGCAAGCCTGTCCAAATGCGACCTGTTAACTCTAATGGTCGGCGAGTTTGCTGAACTTCAGGGCCTGATGGGATATTACTATGCCCTGCACGACGGTGAACCTAAGGAGTTGGCTCAAGCTCTCAACGAACAATACATGCCACGATTTTCCGGCGATAACTTGCCAAGTTCTAAGACAGGAATCGCTCTCGCCTTAGCTGACAAGCTCGATTCCCTAGTGGGTATATTTGGAATAGGCCAACCCCCAACTGGGTCTAAAGACCCATTCGCCCTCAGGCGTTCTGCCATTGGAGTGTTGCGCATCATTGTGGAAAAAGAGCTTGATCTGGATCTATTAGATTGTATTAAGCAGGCTGTTTGCGGATTTAGTGGGATTAAATTGGCAGACGATACAACTGGTGAGGTGTTTGAGTTCATGCTGGAGCGATTCAAGGCATGGTCCATAGATGAAGGGGTAACCGCCGAAGAATTTCAGTCAGTATTCGCGATAAAGCCCAAGCGCCCCAGAGATTTTCACATGCGCGTTCTGGCAGTTCACAATTTTAACCAGCTACCAGAATCCGCCTCGCTCGCTGCAGCCAACAAACGCGTATCTAATTTGATTGCCAAGCAAGATTTCAGCGTCCAAGGCCTGTCAGTAAAAAAAGAATTACTGCAGGAACCCGCTGAGCAAGCTTTGTACAAGGCTCTAGAAGACAAAATGTTAGAGGTAACACCAATGTTTGAGAACGGTCGGTATAAAGAAGGACTACAGTCGCTCGCTTGCCTTAAAAAAAGCGTCGACACATTTTTTGAAGAGGTTCTCGTAATGTGCGAAGACACAGCTCTTCGTGACAACCGATTAGCGTTGCTCCAAGAACTTCGCCACCTGTTCCTCCAAACAGCAGACATATCGCATCTTCATAGCAGCTAATAACACAGCGGCGATTTTTCAGAATAAAACCATGAAAACTGTTGTTCTTGATAGAGACGGAGTAATCAACGAAGGCACCGATGCCTATGTAAAAACGCCGGGTGAATGGATTCCCATTCCGGGAAGCCTAGAGGCTATTGCAAACCTGAATTCAGCGGGATATAGGGTCGTAGTGGCCAGCAACCAGTCCGGCCTAGGCCGTGGCCTTTTTGACGGACAAGCCCTGGCCAAAATACATCATAAGCTTTGTTCTATGGCTGAGAAGGCTGGCGGTTTTATTGATGGTATATTTTTCTGTCCACATCTTCCCACCGATGGTTGCGGCTGTCGGAAACCCGCCACTGGGCTGCTTTCCCAAATAGAAAATGAGTTTGCCTGTTCGCTTAGGGGCTGTTTCCTCGTCGGTGATAGCTATAAAGATATCCAGGCAGCCCTGACATTTGGCCTTAAACCCATTTTGGTACGAACCGGCAAGGGGTCTGCCACCGAACGTCGGCTTTTGAGTGGCAACAACCGAGGAGTGCCGGTTGTTGATAGCTTGGCTATGGCCGTAAAAGATGTGATATTGCAAGCTGATGAATAGCGGCCCAATTCTATTTTTGCGTTCGCTCCTTTTCTATGTGGGTTACGTATCAGCCAGCATTATAATTTGCAGCTTTTTTATCCTGGTATTTCCAGTTACGACCCAAAAGGGCCGACATGTAATCGCATCTGGTTGGTGTAACGCGATACTGAAGTGGCTCTGGCTCACCTGCGGTGTCAGATATAAGGTCTTAGGTAAGCACAACATCCCGGACGGCCCGATTGTTATTCTTTCGAATAATCAAAGCAGCTGGGAAACCTTTTTGTTCTACACGATAAAATTTCCTGTTTCTCCTATTTTGAAGCGGGAATTGTTACGCATTCCTTTCTGGGGCTGGGCCCTTCGCCTACAAAAACCCATTGCAATTGATCGCAGCCAGCCACGGGAAGCCGGCAAGTCATTATTAACCCAAGGTGTGGCTCGAATCAGGGAAGGAATTTCGATCTTTGTGTTCCCCGAAGGGACCAGGTCTAAAGCAGGCGAAATTCGCCGCTTCTCAAGAGGCGGTGGTAAGCTGGCTGCCACGGCAGGAGCACCCATTGTTCCTATCGCTCACAACGCCGGAGACTGTTGGCCGGCCCGGGCATTTCTCAAATACCCCGGGAGTATCACAGTTGTTATTGGTGAGCCAATCGCTACCACTGATAAATCCGCTAACGAATTGACGGAGCAAGCCGAGCAGTGGATCCGCCAGCAGTTTAAGAACGGCCCCGCCTAGATATCGAGGTTCTCCGCGGCCAGCGCATTGTCTTCAATAAACTCTCGCCTCGGTTCGACCTGATCACCCATCAAAGTGTTGAACAGCTGGTCAGCTTTGAAGGCATCATCGATTGTCACTTGCAACATCCGGCGCGTCTCGGGGTTCATTGTGGTTTCCCAAAGCTGATCAGGGTTCATCTCACCCAGCCCCTTGTAGCGTTGCAGGTAATGCCCTTTCATAGCGTCATTCGTTACCCATTCGATAGCGTCGCCTAAACTTGTGACGTCATGAGTACGATCTCCGCGCTTCACATACGCGCCCTCTTCAATCAGCCCATCTAGCATGTCACCCAATTTGGTTATGGTCCGATATTCCCCTGAATGGAAAAAATCTTGCGTGAAGCTATAAGTTTTTTCTAGCCCATGAAGATCTATTGTGGCTTCGGGCAAAAACAGGTGTCGCTCCGGATCTTCGTTGAGCTTGAGGGAATAATTACTGGAAATTCCTGGGTGTTGCTTCTCCAGGTTTGCTGACAGCTCGGTAACCCATTTGCTTACTTTGGCTTTTGACTTAAGTTCTTCTTCACGCAATGTGCGGGAAAAGATCATCGCCTCCAGAATTTCAGTCGGATATACACGCGCCAACCGGCTGATAATGGAATGCGCTTCGTTGTATTGTTTAACCAGAGTCTCCAGTGAATCACCGGCGATCGCTGGTGCTTTTGCATTTACGTGTAAGCTAGCATCTTGCAGCGCAATCTGCGTCTGATAACTAGCAAGTTCCATGTCGTCTTTAAGGTATTGCTCCTGCTTGCCTTTGCGAATCTTGTACAGGGGCGGCTGCGCGATAAAAATATGCCCCCGTTCTACAAGCTCTCTCATTTGCCTAAAGAAAAAAGTTAATAACAGAGTCCTGATGTGGGATCCGTCCACATCGGCATCAGTCATGATAATAATGCTGTGGTATCGCAGTGCTTCGGGATCGAACTCCTCATTACCAATCCCGCACCCCAAGGCTTTAATCAGCGTTCCGATTTCAACAGAGCTTAACATCTTGTCAAACCTGGCCTTCTCTACATTAAGTATTTTGCCCTTCAGAGGTAATACGGCCTGGTTCTTGCGATTTCTTCCCTGTTTTGCCGATCCACCTGCAGAATCTCCCTCCACAATATAGATTTCAGAGAGAGCTGGGTCCTTCTCCTGGCAGTCCGCAAGCTTCCCCGGTAATCCGGCTATGTCCAGCGCTCCTTTGCGTCTTGTCATTTCCCGGGCCTTGCGGGCCGCTTCCCGGGCTCGGGCCGCATCAATCATCTTAGAGACAATGAGCTTGGCATCTTGAGGGTTCTCCATGAGGTAATCATTGAAATGGGATGCCATTTCCTGCTCAACAACTGCCTTAACCTCTGACGAAACTAACTTATCCTTGGTTTGTGAAGAAAATTTAGGGTCTGCTACTTTCACCGCAATAATCGCCGTAAGGCCTTCCCGGGCATCGTCTCCCGTCATGACAGTCTCTTTCCCTTTTGAAATTGACATTTCTTTGTCAATGTACCCCTTTAGCACTCTGGTTAACGCTCCTCGGAAGCCGGCCAAGTGGGTGCCACCATCTCTTTGGGGAATGTTGTTGGTATAGGGAAAGATGTTTTCCTGGTAGGAGTCATTCCATTGCAGCGCAACCTCGACTGTAACGCCATCTTCGTCCCGTTCTGAGATAAAGTGAAATAGCTTGTTGACTGTGGTTTTGTTCTTGTTGAGGTAATCCACGAAGGCCTCAAGGCCGCCATCATATTTGTAAAGCTCCTTCTTGCCGGATCGCTCGTCGGCCACCCTTATAGAAACCCCGGCGGTAAGCAATGCCAGCGCGCGTAATTTTTTAGCGAGGATATCGTAGTGAAATTCAATGTTAGTAAAAGTCGCCGTTGAAGGCTCAAAGTGGCATTCAGTGCCGGTGCTCTTGGTCTCTCCCACAACCGCCAATGGGGCCTGGGGGACGCCATGCTTGTAGTACTGTTCATGAACCTGTTCATCTCGGCGAATGGTGAGCTTGAGCTCTTCCGAAAGAGCATTAACCACAGAAACCCCGACCCCGTGAAGACCTCCTGACACCTTGTAACTATTATCATCGAATATGCCGCCGGCATGTAGCACGGTCATGATAACTTCCGC
>JAKUTG010000017.1:0-19875 GCA_022447905.1 Pseudomonadales bacterium
TTCTTTTTGTAAAACGGTTACAAAAAACATAAATATGAAACCATTTTGTATATCTATATTGGTAATATCATAAGCTTTAACTTGAAATCCTTGTTGAATAAGATCGTAATAGGTTTTATCACTATCTCTCCACTGATCAACCGCCTTCAGAAATTCCGGATGCCAGCAGCGGCGATAACGGATCTAGCAAACCTATTCGGGCTAATCAAGTTCTATAGTAGCGCAGTAAAGGCAGGCATAAAACCGGTGTGTGGCTGCGATTTGTTAATCAAAGATGAAGCAGGTGCTCATACACGCCTTGTTCTTTTGGTAAAAGACCATGCAGGGTACCTGAATCTTACTAATGTCATTTCTGACCTTTATACAGACTCCCCGAATCACGGTCAGCCGGTGCTGGCTATGTCAAAACTTGCTGGCCGGACAGAAGGATTGATTGCGTTATCTGGCGCGCAACAGAGCAATATCGGCACAGCGTTGCTTGCTGAAGATCAAACACGGGCCAGGCAACTACTAGAGCAATGGCTGGCCTTATTTCCTGGAAGTTTCTACCTTGAACTTCAGCGAGTGGGTAAGATCGACGAGCATCAATATATAGACGGAGCTATAACCTTAGCACAGGAGACTCAATGTCCAGTGGTGGCCACCAATGATGTCCGGTTTATTGATCAGGAAGATTTTGATGCTCATGAGGTTAGAGTATGCATCAATGAGCGGCGCACTCTCAACGACCCCCGTAGGCCGCATAATTATACTGACCAGCAATATCTAAAAAGCGCTGAAGAGATGGCGGAGTTATTCGCGGATATACCTGAGGCTATTCAGAACGCATGGGAAATCGTTAAACGTTGCAGCCTTGATCTGGAACTAGGTAAACCGCACCTAACAAATTATCCAATACCGGAGAATAAAGCTCGAGAAGATTATCTCTCCGCAGCAAGCTCGAAGGGGCTACAGAAACGCTTTGCGGTGATGTTTGACGATAAAAAACCGGATTCTTCTGTTGTTCAGCCTTATCTCGAGCGACTAGAAATAGAACTTAAGATTATCAATCAAATGGGCTTCGCCGGATATTTCCTCATTGTGATGGAGTTCATCCAGTGGGCTAAGGATAATGATATACCGGTCGGCCCAGGGCGCGGATCTGGCGCAGGATCGATCGTTGCCTATGCACTTGGGATAACCGACCTCGACCCGTTGAAATATGATTTGCTGTTTGAAAGATTTCTCAATCCTGAACGGGTATCCATGCCCGATTTCGACGTAGATTTTTGTATGGAGGGGCGCGATCGAGTAATCCAGCATGTTGCTGAGCTATACGGTAAAGAAGCGGTGTCCCAAATAATTACATTTGGCACTATGGCGGCCAAGGCCGTAGTTAGGGATGTAGCCCGTGTGCAGGGTAAGCCCTACGCGCTTGCGGACAAGCTGTCCAAGATGATTCCCTTCGAACCGGGCATCACACTCAAGAAAGCTTTCGACTTAGAACCCCAACTAGAGGAATTTGTTGAAAGCGACGAAGATGTCCAGGAAATCATGGAGATGGCTTACAAGCTGGAGGGTGTTACCCGCAATGTAGGTAGACACGCCGGCGGTGTGGTTATAGCCCCTACCAAGCTAACCGATTTTACGGCTCTTTACTGTGATGAGTCAGGGCATGGCCTCGTCACTCAGTTTGATAAGACCGATGTCGAGACAGCAGGTTTGGTAAAATTTGATTTTCTTGGACTGCGTACTCTCACTATTATTGATTGGGCAGTAAAGATGATTAATGCCCAACTCGATGCGAAAGAAACACCCATAGATATAACTACCTTGCCTCTGGACGATAAGGAAGTTTATCGCTTGTTGCAACGTGCCGAGACAGTCGCGGTTTTCCAGTTGGAATCCCGAGGCATGAAGGATTTAATCAAGCGTTTGGTACCTAACTGTTTCGAAGACATTATTGCTTTGGTGGCCTTATTTCGACCAGGTCCATTGCGGTCCGGCATGGTGGATGACTTCATAGAACGTAAACATGGCAGAACCAGTGTGGTTTATCTCCACCCTGAATTAAAGCCCGTACTTTCAAATACCTTTGGTGTAATTCTTTACCAGGAACAGGTGATGCAGATTGCCCAGGTGTTGGCAAACTACACACTTGGTGGAGCTGATATTCTGCGCAAAGCCATGGGGGAAAAAGCAACTGAGGAAATGGCGAAACAACGGGCTACATTCTTGAAAGGTGCTATGTCTCGGGGCGTTGACGCAAAAGTAGCGGAAAACATTTTCGACTTGATGGAAAAGTTTGCTGGATACGGTTTAATAAATCCCATTCGGCAGCGTATGCCCTTGTGGCTTACCAGACGGCTTGGTTAAAAGCCCACCACCCAGCTTATTTCATGGCCGCAGTACTTACGGCCGAAATGCAAAACACGGACAAAATTGTCACCTTGATCGATGAATACCGGAGAGTTCAATTTCATCGTAAATGACAAGGGTGAGATTGTATACGGTCTTGGGGCTATCAAGGGTCTTGGGGAAGGTCCAGTGGAGAGCATTCTAGAAGCACGGGCAGATGGGCCGTTTAACGAATTACTTGATTTGTGTTTGAGGACCAATATCCAGTCAGTTAACAAACGTACTATGGAAGCCCTGATCCGATCTGGTGCGCTCGATGGTCTTGTGCAGGGTGACATTGATTACTCACGAGCAATGCTCACTGCAACACTTGCTGAGGTAATGCAAGCGGCTGAACAGAGAAGTCGCAACAGTGCGAGTGGAGTTGACGATTTGTTTGGGGATATTGCTCCGTCAGAACGGGTTAACGGGAGTCTAAAATCATCTCATGCCAGACTGCATTCTTGGGCAGAACAGCAACGCTTGATCGCCGAAAAGCAAACGCTCGGTTTATACCTCTCTGGTCATCCGATAAGAGAGTATTTGCCGGAACTTAAACGCATTACCACTGGCCGGTTAGCCAATTTACGACCTGAACGGGGCTCGCAACTAGTAGCAGGATTGCTGCATGATTTCCGTACAATGAGAAGCAAGAAAGGCGAAAATATCGCTTTCCTGATTCTTGACGATAGTAGTGGGCGTTTCGAGGTATCTCTTTTTGCGAAGGAATATGAAAAGTACCGAGATCTCATCCAGAAAGACGCGATACTTTTGATAGAATGTACCGTGAGCGTGGATGAGTACAGCGGTGGTATAAAGGGCCGAGCCAAGCAGCTGATGACTCTAGCTGAAGTTCGCAAGCGGTTTGCTAATCGTCTAGCACTGAATCTCAACGCTGCCGCGTTGGAGGCAAACTTCTGTGAGCACTTGGCCAATATTCTAGAACCCTATCGTAGAGTCAAAACGAATATCGAGCAAGCCGCGATAACAGCCTCTGAAAATAATAGCGAAACTGGCTGCGGCAATAAAGTAGTCATGGACGAACATGAGGGCTGCCAAGTTGTGATCAATTACGAACGATCGGATTTTAGAGGGTGTATAATGCTGGGTCAGGATTGGCTGGTGTCACCCACCGATGATCTTATTCAACGACTGCGGATGGAATACGGCAAAGAAAAGGTCGTACTCGATTATGAACGAGGAACAATAATAAATTGAGCGAGCAATTGATTGCTCTATATTCTAATGGACCCGAATTATCTCGAATTTGAACAACCCATCGCTGAGCTGGAGGCCAAGATCAGAGAATTGCGCTTGGTCGGCGACGACAATGAGTTGAATATCAATGAAGAAATTCAGCGACTGAAGGACAAGAGCTCCAGGCTCACGGAAAAAATCTACTCTAAACTTACTCCTTGGCAGATATCCCAAGTTGCGCGTCATCCGCTAAGACCCTACACCTTGGATTATATCGAGCACATTTTTACAGAGTTCGACGAATTCCACGGGGACCGACTGTTTGCCGATGACCAGGCGCTGGTTGGTGGTTTAGCCAAGCTAGACGACCGTCCAGTGATGGTTCTCGGTCATCAAAAAGGAAGAGGTACTAAAGAAAAGGTTCGTCACAATTTCGGCATGCCCCGTCCAGAAGGTTACCGAAAAGCCTACCGGCTAATTCAATTGGCCGAACAATATAAACTACCAGTGCTGAGTTTTATAGATACACCTGGCGCATACCCGGGCATAGATTCGGAAGAAAGAGGTATTAACGAAGCGATTGCAGAAAACATGGCCATGATGTCACGTGTTCGTACTCCTTTGATTGCCACTGTGACTGGTGAAGCTAACTCAGGAGGCGCTATCGCCATAGGGGTCGCAGACCATCTCAACATGCTGCAGTATTCAACCTATACCGTCATTACACCAGAGGGCTGCGCTACCATTCTCTGGAAGTCTGCGGAGCATGCAGCAGCTGCAGCTGAGGCTATGGGGGTGACTTCGGAACGCTTAGAAGAGCTGGGAATAGTGGATCAGACAATTCCAGAACCACTCGGAGGTGCGCATCGAGATGTCACAGCCACCGCGGCGAATGTTAAAACGGCACTGCTGGAACAGGTAGAAAGCTTGATGGCTGTGAATACGGATGATCTGGTGGCCCGTCGCTACGAGCGACTGATGAGCTACGGTATATCCAGCGACACCTAGACCTGCCCATCTGGTTCTTCTAACTCAAGAACTTTTGTGCAATTCTAAGCAGCAATAGCGTCAAGTTACCTAATTTTATGCTGATTGGTTAGTGCATGAATTTTGACTCAGAAAAACTCCGTACTGCTCTGCAATCTATGCCGCATAGTGATGCCATTATAGTGGGCTTGAGTGGTGGTGTAGATTCAATTGTTCTGTTGCATGCATTGCATTCGCTAAAACAACAGGGGAAGGTACATTTTTCACTTAGCGCGCTGCATGTTAATCATGGTTTGCATGCAGAAGCTGGGGCTTGGAAGGGTTTTTGCGAAAAATTTTGTAATGAACTAGATGTGCCACTGGTTATAAGCAAAGTTCATGTCGAAATTGCTGAGCCTGCTAATGCGACTGGTTTGGAGAATGCTGCTAGAGATGCTCGTTATCGGGCTTTCGAATCGAACTTGCAGTCCGGAAAAGCTTTGTTGCTAGCCCATCACCTCGACGACCAATTAGAGACTTTTTTACTGCGTTTAATGAGAGGTTCTGGCATACGGGGCTTAGCTGGTATCCCCCAATATCGCTTGTTGGGTGACAGCTTTCTTTTTCGGCCATTGCTTGATTTCACTCGAGAGTCCCTCATTGCCTATGCGCACACACAGAAACTCAATTGGATAGAAGATAATTCCAACCGGGATACCCGTTTTGATCGGAACTATTGCCGTCATGAGTTGTTCCCGAGGATTGAGCAGCGCTGGGTGAAGTATCGAGAATCTTGGAGCAAGTCCTTGGTTCTGCTGGGCGAAGCTGATCAATTGCTCCAGGAATTAGCGATAATTGATCTGAGCTTTGCAGCTACAGAACGAACCGACGTGATCAAAATAGAAAAATTACTACAGCTATCGGATGTTCGGCGTCGTAATGCCCTGCGCCATTGGTTCAGTCGGCTTGGTCTGAAAGAAATAGGCTGGAACCGGTTACAACAATTAAGTCGTGAAGTGCTTACAGCAAAAGCCAGCAGGATAGTAACGTTACCTTTCGATGACTGCTTACTTCAGCGATTTAAGGGGAAGCTATATGCCCTTCGCGTGCTTCAGGAATTTGATAAAAAGCAGACACTATCTTGGGGTGTGGAAAACCAATCTAAGCTAGAACTCGGAGATAATGGAATATTACGTGCTGAATCCGTATCAGGGTCAGGCATCCGTGTAGCTAAAAATAGTAGCTTGCGCATTAAGTATCGAATGGGGGGAGAGACCTGCCAACTCGTCGGTCGACCGAGGAAGCCGCTAAAGAAATTATTGCAGGAAGAAGAGGTGGTCCCGTGGTTACGTGAACGTCTGCCGTTGTTATACATGGAAGACGAACTTGTTTGTATTCCCGGTATAGGGATCGCTGAGAATTACGTTGCAAAAGCGAATGAAAACGGCTTCCTAATTTGTTGGGAGACTCCGGATTTTAACCTAGCTGGGGATTAATTTTGTTATTAGCTAGACTCGAGTTTGTTCTGGCAAGTCGCTTCTGGTAAGCTGTAGTTCCATCTGTAAGAGTCCGCGACCAGCTGGCTCTAACTAGTAGGATGGGGCCTCAATGACTCGCTATATCTTCATTACTGGCGGTGTAGTTTCTTCACTTGGTAAGGGTATTACCTCGGCGTCTCTTGGTGCAATACTTGAGGCCCGCGGTCTTAATATTACGCTGTTAAAACTGGATCCCTATATTAATGTGGATCCGGGAACCATGAGTCCGTTTCAACACGGAGAGGTATTTGTCACTGAAGACGGGGCAGAGACTGACCTTGATCTTGGGCACTACGAAAGGTTCAGTCGCGCCACGATGTCGCAAAAGAACAACTTCACCACTGGCAGGGTGTATGAAGAAGTGCTGAAGTGTGAACGGCGCGGTGACTATCTTGGTGCCACTATTCAGGTAATTCCACATATCACAGATAAAATTAAGCAGCGTGTGATAGACGGAGCTGGCGATGCCGATGTGGCTTTGGTTGAAATCGGTGGTACTGTGGGTGATATCGAATCCCAACCGTTTCTTGAAGCTATACGCCAACTTCGTGTGGAATTGGGTTCAGCCCGGGCATTGTTTCTCCATTTGACCCTTGTGCCCTATATAAGTACAGCTGGAGAGACCAAAACCAAACCCACACAGCATTCTGTAAAGGAACTGCGCTCCATTGGTATTCAACCTGACATCTTGGTATGTCGTTCAGAACAAGAGATCGACGAGTCAGCCCGCAAAAAAATTGCTTTGTTCACCAACGTCGAACTTCCGGCCGTAGTGTCTTTACCAGATACCGATTCTATCTATCGCGTTCCCTCCATTCTCGGGGCTGCCGGGTTGGATCAAATTGTCGTTGAGAAGCTACAGCTAGATTGCGGCAAGGCCGATTTTTCGGAGTGGGACCGAGTGGTCGAAGCCGAACTGCATCCAGAGCGAGAGATTAAGTTGGCCATGGTAGGTAAGTATACGGGCTTGCTCGACGCTTATAAGTCTTTGAATGAAGCCATTACTCACGCAGGGATTCAGACACGGACCAAGGTAAACATAAGTTATATTGATTCTACTGATGTAATGGAGCAGGGCACTGGTTTACTAGAAGACTATGATGCAATTCTTATACCCGGTGGATTCGGTGAACGGGGGTTTGAGGGTAAGATCCTAACTACCCAGTACGCGCGGGAGAAAAAGGTTCCCTACCTTGGTATTTGTCTCGGCTTGCAGGCTGCTGTTATCGATTACGCTCGAAACGTAGCCGGTTTGGAAGGAGCTAACAGTACCGAATTCGATAAAAAGTGTGAACACCCAGTGATAGCCCTAATTAGCGAATGGACGACCGTAACAGGTACCACTGAGGTCCGAGATGAGAATTCAGATCTCGGCGGTACGATGCGTCTAGGTGGGCAGAAGTGTGTTCTTGACAAAAATTCCATTACATACGAATGTTATGGAGAGAGAGAAATTGTCGAACGGCACCGACATCGCTATGAATTCAATAATGACTATCTCGAAACCTTTGCCGCCGCAGGCTTGAAACTCGCGGGCAAATCAGCCGATGGTATGCTAGTAGAGGTAATCGAGGTGCCTAACCATCCTTGGTTCGTTGGCTGCCAATTTCACCCGGAGTTCACCTCAACACCACGTGAAGGACACCCACTTTTTACTGGTTTCATTTTAGCCGCTATCACCCGCCATAAAGAGCGGCTTAGTAATGGCGAGCTAGGTAATACGCTGGATAACACGCAGCCGATTATTGCTACCACTGAGACCGCGTAAGTTTGAACGTCCTACCCTTAAGATTGTCGAACAACTATGATCAATAAACAGATTGATATTGCGGGTATTTGCTTGTCAAACGACCAGCCATTCGTGCTGCTAGGCGGGCTAAATGTACTCGAATCCCGCGACCTTGCTTTGTCGGTGGCGGAACATTTTAAACAGGTAACTGCAGAGCTTGGTATTCCTTACATATTCAAAGCGTCTTTTGATAAGGCCAATCGTTCCTCAATGAACTCGTTTCGTGGTCCAGGGTTGGAAGAGGGGCTTAAATGGCTCAGTGATGTTAAAGCTCAATTTGAGATACCCATCGTTACCGATGTTCATGTACCAGAACAAGTGGAAGCGGTAGCTGAGGTAGCCGATATCTTACAATTGCCGGCGTTCCTTTCCAGGCAAACTGATCTAGTTGTGGCTATGGCGAAAACTGGAGCAGCGATTAATATTAAGAAAGCTCAGTTTCTGGCTCCTCAGGAAATGGGAAATATCCTCGAGAAGTTTGAAACTGCAGGTAATGAACGATTGATGCTATGCGAAAGGGGTAGTGCATTTGGTTACAACAATTTAGTGGTAGACATGCTCGGGTTTTCAACCATGAAAACATTTGGCTATCCTGTGATCTTCGATGTTACCCATTCTTTGCAAGAACCTGGTGGCCTAATAAGCGCGGCAGATGGAAGGCGGGCTGATGTCACTGCTTTGGCTAGAGCCGGCCTTAGTCAATCTATAGCTGGTTTGTTTCTAGAGGCACACCCGGATCCTAATCAGGCTTTGTGTGATGGGCCCTGTGCTTTACGTTTGGACACTTTGAAAATATTCCTGGAACAAATGAAGGCTCTGGATGAATTGATCAAATCTTTGCCACCCATTAACACTGTCTAGTGTTCCGGTTTTGTTCTTTGGTTTAAAAACATGTCTTGGGTACGAAAATGTCCGAAATAAAACAAATTAAAGCTCGTGAAATACTGGATTCACGGGGTAATCCAACCGTGGAAGCGGATGTCATCCTAGGGAGCGGAACCGTTGGCCGTGCTTGTGCTCCTTCAGGAGCATCTACCGAGTCACGGGAATCACTTGAACTTAGGGATAAGGATCCAAATCGTTATCTGGGGAAGGGAGTGCTAAGCGCTGTTCAAAACGTGAACACTGCTATTAGACGCAAGCTTGTTGGTATGAATGTTACCGATCAGGTGGCACTGGACCAGGCAATGCTAGATCTGGATGGAACTGATAACAAGTCTAATCTTGGCGCTAATGCCATCTTAGCGGTATCGCTAGCTGCGGCCAAGGCTGCAGCATTGGAAACCAGTGTGCCTCTGTATGTCTACATTGCTAGGCTAAATGGTACTGAGGGGCAGTATTCGCTGCCAGTCCCAATGATGAATATTATCAATGGTGGCGAGCATGCGGATAATAACATCGATATTCAAGAATTTATGATCCAGCCTACCGGGGCCCCAAGCTTCTCGGAGGCATTACGTTTCGGTGCAGAAGTATTTCATTCTCTGAAATCAGTGCTCAATAAACAAGGGCTAAGCACTGCAGTGGGAGATGAGGGGGGGTTTGCACCCAATTTACCTTCAAACGCAGCTGCGCTGGATGTCATATTACAGGCAGTCGAACTAGCAGGGCTTAAGATTGGGCAGAATATGTACCTCGCACTTGATTGTGCTGCGTCTGAGTTCCACAGAGATGGCAAATACCGACTCAAAGGTGAGAACAAAACCTATAATTCGAGTGAATTTTCTGACTACCTCCAAGGCCTGGCCAAGCGTTATCCCATCTTGTCTATTGAGGATGGCATGGATGAGTCGGATTGGGTTGGGTGGGCTAAATTATCAGCTCAAATAGGCGATAAAGTTCAATTAGTAGGTGATGATTTATTTGTCACTAATACCAGTATTTTGCAGCGAGGAGTAATTGAGAATGTGGCCAATTCTATACTCATCAAATTCAACCAAATCGGCTCGCTTACAGAAACGCTGGCCGCTATTAACATGGCGAAGAAAGCAGGTTATACGGTAGTGATCTCGCATCGCTCCGGTGAGACTGGGGACACGACAATAGCTGACCTTGCAGTTGGAACGGCGGCCGGACAGATAAAGACTGGTTCTTTGTGCAGGTCAGACAGGGTGGCCAAGTACAACAGACTACTGCGTATTGAAGAGGAACTGGGTGATACGTCAGTTTACAATGGGTTGAAAGAGTTTGAACGGTTTACCGGTCAACGATAGGGGATAACATACATGAAGATTCTCTATGTGCTACTGGGTAGCATCTTTTGCGCGCTACAATACCAGTTATGGATTGGTGAGAATAGTATACGCGCGCTGAATATGTTGGAGGTTGAATTGGATGTTCAGGGCGCGGTTAACAAGGAAATGGCAGAACGTAATCGGCTGCTTGAAATCGAAGTGCTGGATCTGAAGAATGGATTGGAAGCCGTGGAAGAGCGAGCCAGATCAGAACTTGGAATGATTGAAGATGGCGAGACTTTCTACCTATTGATTGAAAAATAACGCTTGTACTATGGGGTTATTAGCCACAGGACTTAGAAGATTCTACTATGACAATTTGGGCTATTCTGCCAGCGGCTGGCATCGGTCGTCGCATTGGATCGAACACACCCAAACAGTACCTGCCTGTAAACGGGGTGCCTATAATTTCGCTGACTCTGCAGCGCCTGGCTAGTGTTAGCGCTATTAAAAAAATCATTGTTGTAATTCATCCCGAAGACAATAATTGGAAGGACCTTTCATTAGAGGTTGATAAAAAACTCGAGTGCGTGCTGGGGGGTCAAGAGCGTCAGCAGTCTGTATTAAATGCTCTGCTAGCGCTAGATGATGAAGCAAATGCGGATGATTGGGTGCTAGTTCATGATGCAGTTCGGCCTTGCGTTGAAGTCTCTGACATTGAAAAATTGATCATTACCTTACGAACCCATGACGTAGGTGGACTACTTGGCTATAGCTTAGATAATACGTTAAAACAGGTAACTGGAGAGCAAGAAGTCCAAACGACTATCGATCGCAATAATTACTGGAATGCTTTGACTCCTCAGATGTTTCGTTATGGATTGCTTAAAGATGCTATGGAGAGAGTCGAGGCCCAAGGACTAACGATAACAGACGAAGCGGCAGCGATGGAGTTTATGGGATATCGACCGCGGATGGTTGAAGGCAGCAAACTCAATATCAAGATTACCAATGAATCGGACTTAGTGCTGGCGGGCATGATTCTTAACTTAAAAAGTTAGGAATTAGGAAATTGCGCACCAGATAAACCAATCTGAAAGGGCTAGGACGGAAAACACTCTATGAAAGCTGACAGCATGCGAATAGGGCACGGTTTCGATGTACATCGATTCACCGAGAATTTCGATATCAGCAAGCCTCTTAAGCTAGCGGGCCGTTTAATACCCGAAGAGCTTAGTTTAGAAGCCCATTCCGATGGTGACCTTGTTCTGCATGCTGTCTGTGATGCCATGCTTGGAGCCATGGCGATCGGTGATATTGGAGCGCACTTTCCTAGTAACAATGCGGCACTGGCAGGTATCGACAGTGCTGAGCTATTGGAACGGGTATTGCAATTGGCGGATAAAAATCAGTTTCGACTGGTAAATGTCGATGTCACTGTCATTGCTCAGGTGCCCAAACTGAGTCCTTATCGCTATGAGTTGCGTGATAGTCTGAGTAGTCTGCTCCAGGTGGATTCTGACCGGGTAAACCTAAAGGCCTCTACTACCGAACAGCTTGGTTATATTGGCCGTAAAGAAGGGATGGCCTGTCACGCTGTAGTTTTGATGCATACCAATGCTTGATTCAATGGACAGCTCTATAAGACAAGAACAGGATTTTATTTCGTTAAGTGAACTTAACTATGTTAGTCGCGCACCCGATATAAGTGCATTGATCAAACAACAGTTTGTGGATTTCAGGGTGAACGAGGAACTGGGCTTTCCGCTCAGCGGCGATGGGGAACATCTCTACCTGCGTATTCGGAAAACAGATCTATCTACGGCTGATGTCGCTAGGCGCTTGGCATCGATATGCAGGTCTAGCCTTAGCAACGTTGGGTACAGCGGTATGAAAGATAAGCGAGGGGAGTGCACTCAATGGTTCAGTGTGCCACTTACTCGGATAAACGAGCAAAGACTGAAAGAAATCGAATGTGGTTTCCTACAAATTCTGGATACTCAGCGCAATAGTCGTAAACTGAAGGTTGGTAGCCATAGAAGCAATCGTTTCGAGGTCTTATTGCGCCAGTGTCAAGGTCATAAATCGGTCTTTGAGGAAAGACTGTGCTCGATTGAAACTTCGGGAGTGCCTAACTATTTTGGTCCGCAGCGCTTCGGGAAAGATATGAGCAACCTTGCTCAGGTAATGTGCTTATTTCGGACAGAAATGGATTTAAATGCGAATAAAAGAATCAATGTAAAAGCCCGCCGGAGACGCAGTATGTTGTTCTCTGCAGCGCGTGCCTATTTGTTTAACCAGGTACTATCAGAGCGTATCCATCAGGGTAACTGGAACCAGTTCGTGTCAGGGGATGTTTTGAACCTAGGAGGGACCAGTCGATATTTTATATTAGAGGAAGGATGCTGGGACGAAAAATTACAGCAGCGACTGGATGGCTTCGATATCCACATTTCAGGGCCTTTAGCTGGCAAACACACTCCCGAGGAGAAATATATAAGCAGTGCCATGGCGGCAGGCATCGAAGACGAAGTTCTGGCAAAATTCCAAACGTTGATAGGCGGACTAACTATTTTTGGCTTAAAAGCTGCTCGCCGACCATTACGTTTTGTTCCAAATCATCTCCAGTGGCATTGGTCGGTACCGCAAGAGCTTAAACTACAGTTCACGCTTCCTCGAGGAGCCTATGCAACCAGTTTGTTGCGTGAGTTGTGCACTACAAACTAATTCAGTAATGGCGGTGTGGAATATTGAGTAGTAAATATAATCTGAATGGCATTGGTATGACTTCGCAGCGGACTCGTGAACGATTATTAGGGCGATTATTAGACCAGGGCATTAAGAGTATGGAGGTGCTCGACGTCATGCGCTCCACTCCGCGGCATATATTCCTTGATGAAGCTTTAGCCCATCGTGCTTATGAGGATGTGGCGCTGCCTATTGGGCACAACCAGACGATTTCCCAACCGTATATTGTGGCACGCATGACTGAAGCCTGTGTTGCGAGCGGAAAACTGAATAAGGCTCTTGAGATAGGTACTGGTAGTGGGTATCAGACAGCTATCCTGGCTTCTCTGGCTAAAAAGGTGTACACGATAGAGAGAATCAAGCCACTGTTGAATCGCGCCAAGAAGAACCTGAAACTCTTGGGTCTACGTAATATCGATTACAAACATGACGATGGAAGTTTGGGCTGGGAGGAAAAAGGACCATTCGATGCCATTCTCGCGACTGCGGCTCCGCAGACTGTGCCTCATGAATTACTGTATCAGTTAGCTGAAGGAGGGCGGCTGATTATTCCTGTGGGTGGGGAGGGCCGTCAAGAGCTAAAACTAATAACCAAACAAGGTGATGAGTTTAACGAAGATGTGCTGGATCTGGTACGTTTTGTGCCACTACTAAAGGGGCAATTGCACCAATAGCTAAGGTATTCTATTCATGGTGTCAGATACACAAGGAGATCAAACCCGGCATGAGGTGACGTCAGAGTTTAGTATGTCGTCCGGTGCATTATTATTCCTAAAGGGCGTAGCAATGGGACTCGGTGATTCCGTGCCCGGTATATCGGGGGGAACAGTTGCGGTAATTACTAATATTTATAGTCGATTTATTTTTGCCATCAGGGCGATAGACTGGACTGCTTGGAAGTTACTCCTTGGAGGACATCTATCTGCTTTTTGGCGGCGCGTAGACGGCGCTTTTCTGTTACTACTTGGGCTGGGTATTCTGACTGGTTTGCTTTCCTCAGCCAGCACTGTGCTGTTCTTGCTGGATAATTATTTTGAGGCCTTAATGGCCTTTTTCATTGGCTTGGTAATGGCTTCCGTGTATCTATTGAAAGGCGAATATGATTTTTTAGATTGGAATAATATTGTTTCGCTCGTTGTTGGTTTTTTGTTGACGTTTCTCCTCAGTAACGTTAGTCCCCGGGCTGTCGATGTGACTCTTGTGTATGTCTTCTTTAGTGGCATGGTTGCCATATGTGCAATGATATTACCGGGACTTTCCGGTGCATTCATTCTATTGTTGTTGGGTGTCTATCAACATATGCTCACTGCGTTGGTGGGGATGCAGCTGTTGATTATCCTAGACTTTGCCGTTGGCTGTATTATAGGGCTGTTAGCTTTTTCAAGATTACTGGGCTGGATGCTTCGTTATTATTACCAGCTTACCTATGGGTTCATCTCTGGCATCCTTTTAGGGTCGATATTTATTCTGTGGCCTTGGCAAAGGGTACTTAGCTCCTACGTAGGCAGAGAAGGTAGGGAACATCCATTACAAACTACGAATGTCTTGCCGTTAAACTATCTAGAGATCACTGGAAATGAACCCATGCTTGCTTTCGTAGCATTGAGTTTTATAGCGGGTGTTACCGTTGTATTTCTGCTCCGCAAGGCGTCTTATTACCATGCCCTCCGGAAGTAATAGTTTTGAATTTAGGAAAGACTTGTGAAATTAGTATTGTCGATCACTAAAAATCTGTGTAACCGGGTTAGCTTGGGGACCTTGTCCATCATCATTGCTGCATGCGGCGGTTACCAGGCACCTGTCTCGGAACAGGGTGAACGCCAGTTGGTAAGGGCTCCGATAATCATAGACGATTCGGCGCCGGATAGGGGTAATAACGCTCCTAGAGATTCAGTTGCCGTCGTAGATTCATCCCAAGCAGGAATTTTGGCTTCTCAAAGCTATCGTGTGCGGGCTGGCGATACGCTGTTTTCTATTGCATTTCAGCACGATCTAGATTTTCGCAGTCTGGCGATATCTAACAATTTAATTTCGCCGTATACAATTTTTGTTGGGCAAGAAATCAATCTCAATACTTCCCAGATAGCCCGCAGTAGTTCGATGACCAGCACCAACATTGGTGAACCGAGCATTAATAACTCAGTAGCTCGCGCGCAGGGCAGTATTTCGCGTGCTGGGGATTTGATACGACGTGCTATTGGTAGCAATAGCGAGAAGCCGAACTGGCAATGGCCTCACGGGGGGAAAGTAATACGGGGCTTCGAAGCCGATATGAACAAAGGGATCGATATTGGAGGCAAGCTAGGCGACCCGGTTTTCGCGGCCAGCAGTGGCGATGTGGTATATTCCGGGCGTGGAATACAGGGTAGTGGTAACCTGATTATCATCCGTCATAGTGACCGTTATCTTAGTGCTTATGCGCATAACAGTAGGATGTTGGTCGGCGAAGGTATCCATGTGAAGGAGGGAGAAAAGATTGCCGAGGTTGGCAACAGCTCAAACGGCATATCGATGTTACATTTCGAAATCCGGTTTGACGGGAAATCGGTGGATCCCACCGGCCTGTTGCCTCACCGCTAGTTAAATCCATATAAACCAGCGATCAGTTTATCTTTCTAGGTATTCCCGCTTATTCGATTTATCGGCCCATTCTTCAGCGTCTGGCAACGGCTCTTTTTTCTCGGTGATGTTGGGCCATTGTTCTGTTAATTCAGCATTGAGTTGCAGAAATTCCTGTTGATCTTCGGGCAATTCGTCTTCGGCGTAAATAGCGTCTACCGGGCATTCAGGTTCACACAGAGCGCAGTCAATACATTCATCGGGGTGAATTACAAGGAAATTTGGGCCCTCATAGAAACAGTCTACCGGGCAGACTTCGACACAATCAGTATGCTTACAGCGGATGCAACCATCGCCAACTACAAACGTCATCTCTCCTCAATCCTTTTAATTTATACCTTGTAGCAATAGCGTTTTACCAGTCTTGCCTGTCCCACGTGTTATGCGGCACGCATTCTAGCAGGTTTTTCCGGTATTTTCTCATTCACTCGGCGGTTTTGTTCTTAAGCTCATAGAGTATCGATAGAGCTTCTTTAGCGGTGATCTCATCAGGGTTCAGGCGTTTGAGGTACTCGATAGCTGGAGGGGACTTTAAACCAAAAAGATCTCCTTGAGCCCGTTGGTTGGTTTGTCCGGATTGGGATTTTTGTTCTTGCTGAATACTGCCAGTCAGTGATTCATTTTCCAGCTGAGTTAGTTTATTTTTTGCTTGGGTTATAACAGACAGGGGGATACCAGCCAGCTTCGCTACTTGGAGCCCGTAGCTCTGATTCGCTGGGCCTGACTTCAAGGCATGGAGAAAGACAATTCCATCGTCATGCTCTATGGCGTCCATATGGACATTGACGATATTTTCATAACTCTCTGGTAGGTTGGTAAGTTCAAAATAGTGGGTGGCGAATAGGGTATATGCTTGCAGTTTCTCAGCTATGTATAGTGCAGCCGCCCAAGCTAAAGAAAGGCCGTCGAAAGTACTGGTCCCACGGCCAACCTCGTCCATCAATACGAGACTAAGGGGAGTAGCGTTGTGCAAGATATTGGCGGTTTCGGTCATCTCCACCATGAAAGTAGAACGACCTCCGGCTAAATCATCGGAAGATCCGATGCGAGTAAAAATTCGGTCAATAGGCCCGATGCAAGCCATACTGGCTGGTACCCAGCTGCCGCACAATGCCAGTATTACAATCAGCGCTGTCTGGCGCATATAGGTGGATTTACCACCCATGTTTGGGCCGGTTATGATCAGCATTTTCTGTTGGTCGTTAAGGCAGAGATCATTAGCCACAAAGGTGTCTTCGATGGCCTGTTCCACAACTGGATGTCGGCCGTTCTCGATGATAATACCTGGCTCATCTACCAAAGTTGGGCGAGTGTAATCTAGGTTAGCAGCGCGTTCCGCAAAGTTGTTTAGAACATCTAGTTCGGCGATGGCTTCTGCACTAATAATGAGCCTACCGAGTTCTTCAGCCAGCTTATCCAGCAGCGCATCGTAAAGGTCTTTCTCGCGTGCTAGTGCCTTGCTTTTAGAACTCAGTGCCTTGTCCTCGAATTCTTTCAATTCTGGTGTAATGTATCGTTCCGCATTTTTAAGCGTCTGGCGACGAACATACTCCGCAGGAAGTTCATTCTTAGACTGGCCTTTACTCACTTCAATGTAGTAACCGTGTACTCGATTGAAGCCAACTTTTAGTGTGCTCAGACCGGTTCGCTCTTTTTCTCTTACCTCAAGGTCAACCAAATACTGGCCGGCATTGCTGCTAAGATCTCTTAGCTTGTCCAGTTCAATATCGTAACCCGTCGCGATCACGCCGCCTTCTCGGATTACCACTGGTGGATTCTCAGTTATAGCTCGTTCGAGTAAGGAAGTTTGTTCTGGAAACAGCGCAATGCGTGAAGATAACTGGTGCACTGCTTTAGAGTCTATTTCTTCGAGTGATTTCTGTAATGCAGGAAGGGCAAGTAAACTTTCTCGGAATCTGGCAAGGTCTCTGGGGCGAGCGGAACGCATGCCCAAACGAGCTAGGATGCGCTCCAGATCGCCGATTTTCCGTAGATGTTGCCCTACATCCTCGAAATGATAGTCTTCGATCAGGGCCGCTACTACGTCTTGCCGTGATTGCAGTTTTTGACGATGTCGTAGCGGTCGATTTATCCAGCGAGTCAGCAATCGACTTCCCATGGTGGTGGAAGTGTTATCCATGATCGCAACCAGGGTGTTGTCATGACCACCTGAGAGATTGGTATCTAATTCCAGATTACGTCGACTCGCAGCATCAAGTACTACACTATCTTTTAATTTTTCAACTCGAATGCCTTGGATATGGGGCAACTCGCGCTTTTGTGTCTCCTTGGCATATTGCAGCAGGCAACCAGCTGCCTGTATTGCGATGTGCATATCCTGACAGTCGAATGCAGCCAGATCGCGGGTGTTGAAATGTTGGGCGAGTAATCGAACAGCGTTATCTAGTTCGAACTCCCATACAGGACGCTTGCGCTTGGCGGGGTGATTCAATGACGCATAGGCATGATTTGATTCTTCACTTAATAAGATCTCCGCCGGTTTGATGCGCTCGATCTCATTTAGAAACGTGTCTTCCCCATTCACTTCACTGAGCACGAAACGCCCGCTATTAATGTCCATCAGGGCAAGCCCATAAGTAACTGATTGTTGGTCTACATACACAGCCATTAAACAGCTGTCCTTATTCGCGTCCAACAATGCCTCATCGCTGACAGTGCCAGGTGTGATAATCCGCACCACTTGACGCTCCACGGGGCCCTTTGTACTAGTAGGGTCACCGATCTGTTCGCATATTGCTACGGAGACACCGGTGTCTACCAACTTCCCTAGGTAGCGGTCGACGGCATGAAAAGGAATCCCACACATAGGAATCGGCTGACCTGCAGATTTACCACGGGCTGTGAGGGTAATGTCGAGCATGTCCGCTGCAGCTTTAGCGTCGCCATAGAAGAGCTCATAGAAATCTCCCATGCGATAGAATAATAAGTTGTCTTGATGCTGAGCCTTGATGCGCAAGTACTGTTGCATCATTGGGGTGTGTGATTGCTCGTCAGCCAATATTGTGTAACTTGATTATTGTTAGTACGAATCGGTGATTCTACACGATTCAATGAAAACAGAGTTATCTGATTTGTGAATCTAATTTCCCTTTTTGATTTTGAAGTTTTTAATCGGATCGAATGCATGATTTGATAGGATCTTGATCAGGGTTTCTGGCTTATCAAACATCGTGAAAGCCCAAAAGGATCAAAGTAACTTACAGTCCCTATTTGCTTCGGTTGAGCTTCTCGATAAGATAGGTTCATGACTAAATGCTCTGTTTCTTGCATCCCAGATCTTGTGAAGCGGCTCGCCAACAGGCTGCTTGCTAAAAAACTCATTATGGCCACTGCCGAGTCTTGCACTGGGGGATGGGTAGCTGAATCCCTGACATCTCTAGCGGGTAGTTCGAACTGGTTCGACACGGGTTTCGTGACCTATTCCAACAATGCCAAGCAGCGCTTACTGGAAGTACCTTCTAGCTATTTCGAATATGATGGCCCAGGTGCAGTGAGCGAAGAAGTGGTGCGAGCCATGGCAAGTGGAGCCATTAAGAATAGTCGCGCCAATGTTGCGGTAGCTGTTAGTGGGATTGCGGGTCCCGATGGCGGTAGCGCTGGAAAACCTGTAGGTACAGTATGGATCGCTTGGCAGTGGGAAGGTAAAACCTTGTCTAAGTGTTTTTGCTTTAACGGTGAGCGCGAGGTGGTGCGGCTTGCTGCGGTGATAGCCGCGCTTGAAGGTACATTAGCTTTAGTAGACTGACTAGCGGGGGTCAGGGAACTCAAGGGTTCGAAGGAAAAATTAAAGGATATTGAATTTTTGCCAATATACTGTTTGTATATACAGTATTTTTTTGATTTAATAAGAACTGTTTATATATACAGTAAATTTCGTAATCGGATATGGCTGGGTTAGTTATTATCCTTTGTGCTTTAAGGCCCGCTGGCGGAAGTGAAACCTGAGGTAAAGTTGAAGGTCAGTGTAAGCAAAGTCCAATATCTAATTTAGCCGACCAAATGTGGCAGAATCTTTTTAGGGCCTGCCCAAACGGTGGCTGGTAGTAGGGAAAAGACTACTAATAAGGCTCGGATCACCGAGTATTAAAATGAATGAAACGACTGCATTACTCATGGAATCAGCATCAGTTGTTAAGGTAACCAAGGATACAACTATGATCGAAGATAACAGCAGTAAAGAGAATTCTCTGTCGGCATCGTTGTCGCAAATCGAAAGGCAATTTGGCAAAGGTTCCATGATGCGACTCGGAGACACTGAGCGTGATCCTATTCCCGCATTCTCTACTGGCTCACTGGGTTTAGATGTGGCACTGGGTATTGGTGGGTTACCCCGAGGTCGAATCGTCGAAATCTATGGGCCGGAATCGTCCGGTAAGACAACATTAACCTTACAAGTCATTGCGGAGGCTCAGAAAGCTGGTGGCAGTTGTGCTTTTATAGATGCAGA
>JAKUTG010000170.1:0-5186 GCA_022447905.1 Pseudomonadales bacterium
GTGCGTTCAGGTGACAGCATTGACACAACAACCGCGACACCCAGTGCACAGACTGCCAGCACTATCGTGATACGGCGACACATCCAAGCTGCCTGAAGATCAGAGAGAATTGGATTATAGATTTTCTCATAAAGGTCATGAGTAATTGAGCCAGCCGCCATTACCAAGAGCGAAGATACGGTTGACATGATGGCGGACAACACCCCAGCCACGTATAACCCAACAATCCACGGCGAGAACGTGTACTCCACCAGTTCTGACAAAACGTTTTGGGCACCATTACCCAACACAGCATCGGGTTCCACACCCTGAGTGGTAAAAATGTAACGCCCCAGTACACCGATACTTACGGCCGAAAAATCCACCAAGATGGTAAACACAATGGCCACACACTTTCCTCGGTGGATTTGAATCTCGCTTTTGATGGCTATGAACCGTGCAAAAACCTGAGGCGATCCAACAAAACCTAAACCAATCAAGCCCATCCCGATAACGACTGACAAGTTCATCAGATTAAAACCGCCCGATCCCCACATATTTACCAGGCCTGGTTCAATGGCATAAAGCCCCTCGTAAATCGACTCAGCATTTGACAGTGACAGAAAGGCTACTGTTGGCAACATCATCAGACAAACGAGCATCACAGCCCCTTGAAACATGTCGGTCCAAGCAGCTGCTAAAAACCCGCCCGCTATGCAGTAAATGGAAACGATTATAAACCCGACAATAGCACCAGTTAGGTAATCCCATTCGAGAAACGTTTCAAAAGCCGAACCGGTAGCATCAATTTGAGCTGATATATAAATGAGTACAAAGATCGTCAGTACTAAAGCAGACATTATCCGCAGAAAATGAGTCCTAGGCTTGAAGCGACTGACCATGTAATCGATTACAGTCATCGAATCATACTTATCGGTAAGGCGCTTAAAACGTGTTGCCATCAGGAACCAGGCCGCGGCCACTCCCAAGAACTCCCCAACCACGACCCAGTAGGCGGAAAATCCGACCATAGCGCCCATGCCGGTAAGTCCCAGAAGCAACCAAGCCGATTCGCCGGTAGCCTGGGCCGAAAATGCAGCCACCCAGAAACTCAGGGATTTACCACCGATAACAAAGTCATTCATACTGCGGATACGGCGAGATGCCAAGTATGCCAGTAACATCAACACGCTGAAATACAGCGCTAGCATAGAATAACGTTCGAACATTTCACTTGTACCAATTCAACGAGTTTCCAGATAATACCTCTGACAAAGATAAGTTACACGCCCAGAACCGCGGACTTTTGCACCAGAACTAAGCTAGAGATATAGTGTCCGACTGAATTACGTCAAAAGGGCTGCTATCATCAGACCCAAATCTATCAACTAGTGGAGTTTTACCGTGGCTATATTTTCCCGTCGGAAATTCATTGGGTCCAGCACAGCACTCGCAGCAGGGCTTGGGTTACCCACCCAGTCAGTGTTAGCGGCAGCGGCACCAATATCAAGCCAAGTTGCACCGGACTACGTTGTTATCAATGCCAAAGTATTCACAATCAACGAAGATCAACCCCAAGCGGAAGCCTTTGCCGTAAAGGGCGACCGCTTCACTGCAGTGGGTTCTTCCAGCGATATGCGTAACCTAGCCTCCTCAGGTACCGAGATCATTGATGCCGAAGGCATGACTGTGGTACCGGGATTTATCGATGCCCACTCCCACCCCTCCAGTGCCGGTGTAAACGAACTGGTGCAGGTAAATGCAGATTTGAGATCCATTACCGAGATCAAAGAGGTACTGCGTCAACGGGCAGCCATTACACAGGAAGGACAATGGGTAAGAGCTTTTAAATACGACGATACCAAACTAGCAGAAGGACGCCCGATCAATCGGTTTGATATCGACGAAGTGGTACCCAATCACCCGGCAGTGGTCGGCCATCGCGGGGGGCATACCGGTGTGTATAACAGCATGGCCTTAGCGTTAGCCGGTGTCACTTCCGAAACTCCAGACCCACCGGGAGGTCGCTTTTACCGAGACAGTAATGGGGTGTTAACAGGCTTAGCAGCGGAACGCGCTCGTTATGTGTTCAACTCACTAATTCCTTCTGACTCTACTCGTGAGCAAAGGCGCGACGGCGTCAAACTTATTACTGAGTTGATGACTAAAGCCGGACTGACTTCGGTTCATCAAACCGGCGCAAGTCGTAATGACATGATTGCTTACCAAGACGCCCGTGCTGATGGTGGCATGCGGTTTCGCATGTACTTGTTTCCTCGCGTGCAGCTCTTCGAAGACTTGGTAAATGCCGGGATACGAACGGGTTTCGGCGACGAAGTGCTTCGCATTGGCGCGGTTAAGTTCAGCGCTGACGGTTCAGCCTCAGAGCGGACTATGCGGATGAGTACGCCTTTTGAAGGACGGCCTGATGATTACGGAATTCTTACAATGAGCCAGGAAGAAATACATGAGGCCGTTGAGAATGCACATCGCAACGATTTTCAAATTGGCATTCATGCCAATGGAGACGTCACTATCGAATTGGTACTCAATGCCTACGAACGAGTGCAGAGATTATGGCCACGTAATGACCCTCGCCATCGTATTGAGCATTGTTCTCTCGTTAACCCAGCCCTGTTGCAACGGATCAAGGATTTAGGAGTGATACCTGCTCCTTTCTATACTTACGTACATTACCATGGCAACAAGTGGGTAGAGTACGGTGAAGAGAAAATGCGCTGGATGTTCGCCCACAAGTCGTTCCTGGATTATAACATCCCTGTAGCACCGGCTTCTGATTACACGCCGGGACCTTTTGAACCAATGATGGCCCTGCAGAGCATGGTAACTCGAAAAGATTTCGATGGCAGGGTGTGGGGACCTAATCAGCGAATTACCATTGATCAGGCAATGCGTATCTGTACCCTAAATGGTGCGTATGCTTCCTTCGAGGAAAACATAAAGGGGAGTATCACTGCCGGCAAGCTGGCTGACTTCGTCATCCTGGCCGACGATCCGCACGATGTTGATCCTGACAATATCAAGAATATTGAGATAGTGAGAACTGTGGTAGGTGGAACAACAATGTACGCTGTTTGATAACACTGTTGCCCTTCTTAATCATGATATTTTAGCCAATCACGGGTGCAAAGATTTGCCAGCTACGCTGCAGAAACCAGAAACTAGCGATTCCACCGGTCAGATAAATAGGTGCTTCGTAAAGAAGCCTGATAAATTTTAGTCGAATTACCATTAGCAACAACAATGCCACCGCGATTATGACCAATTGACCAAGTTCAATGCCGATATTGAACAAAAGTAAAGCTATCAACTGACTCTCTTCTGGTAGGCCAATTTCCGCCACGGCACCGGCAAAACCCAACCCATGCAGTAACCCAAAGCCAAACGCTACAAGTACAGGGAAGGCTTTACTCACAGAACCGCTTTTTTGCAGGTTTTCATAGGCCAACAAAACGATGCTACCAGCAATCACTGCCTCGACTGGAGCGGAAGATAATTGCACCAGTTCAAAGGCAGAAAGCGCTAGAGTTAGCGAATGTGCAATCGTGAAACTGGTTACTACTTTAAATATCCCCCAGGAAGATCGCACCAAATACAACAACATTATAACAAATAATATATGGTCAAAACCAAGCAGCAAGTGCTCTATACCTATAATTAAGTATACAGGTACGGTCGGCGTAGCCGCGGTCAAGTCCAGCCTTGGCTCATTTCCATTAATCAATATCTCGTCAATACTGCCATCGAGTCGTTTGATATTTACCAAGGTATCAATCAGGGTACGATCGAGGCCGTCGATTTCAATATATTGCAGACTCTCCTCTCCGCATACCAACTCAAGGACCTCAATTAACGCGCCATCAGTTAGACTGGCTGACAACTCGGTAGCATCACAATTAGTAGAAACACTTAAACCCAAAAAGCGACCGTTTATTTGGGGTTGACGGAATGAAACCTCGAATTCAGACTGGTCTGCTTCAAGGTTTGTCTCTGTGACCTTCAGGAAGGCCGGACGTACTTCATGGGCATGGGAAAAGTTAATCCAACAACAGAGTAATACGAGATAAGCAAATAAACGTTTCACCGCTGTTCGACCACGATAGTGTATTGATCCATCAGATTAATGACAAAGGCGTCCCGTGCGTTTTCCTGTTGGTATTGCCGGTAGTCGATCGCCACCTGCTGTTGCACGGTTGCGAAGGGAGAAGTCTGCTCGGGTTCAACTGAAGTTGTCTGTATCAAGTGATAGCCAAAGCCACTTCTAATAGGTCCCTGCCATTTTGCGATTTCCAGCCCCTGTAATTGATCGGGGAATCCGAAACCAAAAGTCGCATTAAGATCAATCGCGCTTCGGTAAGCATAGCTCGGATTTAACATTGTTGGGCCACCCAGCCCAGACGTGTCGTGACCTAACCCAATATCTCGCAAAGCCTGTTGTGCTGAACCCAATGATTCAAAATAGAGCTGATGAAAAGAATAACGCTTAGGCAATGTGTAGTCATCGATATTGTTGCGATAAAAAGTTTCTAAGGTGGAGGTTTCTGGAGCAAGAGTTTGTTCAGTTTCAGCAATAAACCTAAGCTTCTGCACGAGGCGACGGCGAACAATGGAATCCTCTTGGTCGAGGCCGAGCCGAAGTGCTTCTTGGTAAAGCACTTCCTCTTTTATCCAATTCTGCACTAAGGAGTCTAGCTCAGCCTCTGTCGCAATAAGACCAGTTTGAGTTGTCCACAGCGCGGCTAGTCGATCCTGAAGCCCCGTCGAAACATAAATCTCACTGCGACCAACGGAGAAACGCGAATCTGCGACGAACAACGCTATACCAATTAGCGCGAACCACACCAATGGCTGCCGAATCAAGCCACTCAACGCTGAATCTCCACGCTCATTTACTGGGACGGAGTAACCCAGATTGGTGACGACCAAATTCGCTCCTGGATGGTAGCCGGCAAATCTGGTCGTGGAGCAACTCCTGCACGAATGGCATCCCAGGTCGACCAACGGCAAGTTGGGTTTTCTAAGGCCCTTACGTAATAAATGGCGTGCTGATCAGGATCGTAACTTGGATCTTGCCAGCGCGCCTTCAACTCAGCAGCACCAAGTCCTTCACTAATGCTGCAATCCAAGAGATTCACCTGGGCTTCATTGTCCGGGCACCGATGGCTTGTGGGATCGCCGGACCCTCC
>JAKUTG010000171.1:0-5158 GCA_022447905.1 Pseudomonadales bacterium
ATGATGTTAGGAGTTAATCAAACTGTTGTTTTTGCATTATTCATGGTGATCATTGGTGCTTTCATAGGTACTGATGATTTAGGTCAATTTATCTTAAAAGCGTTATCAGATAAAGCAGGAACAGGTAACGGACTGACGTTAGGCCTTTGTGTGGCCTTTATTGGTCTCGCTGTTGATAACTTAATTCGTACTTGGGCGGAAAAAAGAAAAGCTGTTTTGGAACTAAATTAAAGCAATTCTTCCATCAAAGTCGATTTGCTAATTATACTAATGGAAATGGATACAATTCTGAATGAATCCATTCGCCTCTGAGGACCTGGATTTCAATTTCCTTCCATTGGATGTACCGGGGACCTTTGAACAAGGGAGACTTCAGGTTGTCATATGATTTTGGTGTAGAACAAGCAGCTAGAATTGGTCAAGCCTATGTGCCGGGGTTGCCCACGCTTCCAATAGATACTGAGAGATATACTATTCGGGGGGGTGGTTCCCAATCTTTGCAAATAGCGGAAGGTGATCGCATCCAGGTTATTGACCGAGAAGGATTGCAGCCTGGCGAAGTCCTCCTGTTCAATTCTAATGGCGTTAGCCAGGCAGGTTTCCTTGGAAGTAAATCCGGCGGAAGTGCAACTGGCCTTCAATCAATCGTTAAAAGTCAGGAAAAAAGCGCCCAACTCTTGGACACAATGTTGCAAAGATTAGGATGTGATCTTAAATCCGCAGAGGTTGTGCACATATTTCAAGAGGCTTCACCTTCAGGTAATACAGTCAATTTTGTGGCTGAGTGTGATGGCCTCTTGGTCGTTTGTGCCCCGGGCGAACAAATGCAAGCATTTGAACAGAACCCGCCGACAGATTTAATTCTTTATGTCCATCGCACGACGACATCCCATGGCAAACCGGAACTCTCCGCACCGCCTCCACTGGCTGACCCGGGCTTAGATATGAACATGCAGCCGGGTAACGCCAATGCCTATAAGATTAATAAAGGACAGTATATTCAAATTATCGATGTAAAAGGGCGCGAGTGTTCCGATTTCCAGGCGTTTGATCTACGGGCTCTTGATCGCGGTATGGAACGTGAGATTGACCCAACTACCACGAGATCTCTGATGGGTTCTCTATACCCAACACCCGGCTTATTTTCAAAGTACTTTAGTGTCGACCAAGAACCGCTTATTGAAATAGTTCAAGATACATGTGGTAGGCATGATACCTTTGGTCTAGCGTGTACAGCCCGCTATTATGAAGACCTTGGGTATCCGGGGCATCTAAATTGTTCCGAAAATATGAGTATTGAACTCAGAAAATTTGATATTCATCCGCGGGCGGGCTGGCCCGCCATTAATTTCTTTTTCAATACCATGCTAGATGACGCTAATGTCCTTAGCTTCGATGATCCGTGGTCGCGACCCGGCGACTACGTTATGCTGCGTGCACTCACCGATTTGGTTTGCATTTCCACTGCTTGTCCATGCGATGTAGATTCAGCTAACGGATGGAACCCGACAGATATCCAGGTGCGCGTCTACAAAGAAACAGAAGACTTTAAGCGTTCAATTGGTTGGCGAAAAACACCGGAGGCCGATGTGGAAGAAACAAAAAATACGGCATTTCACGATTGCTTCGCGCGCCACACGCGCGATTTCGTTGAATACAATGGTTACTGGCTTCCAAACCAGATGACAAACCATGGTGCCATCTCCGAATATTGGGCATGCCGAGAAAAGGCGGCGATTATGGACCTTTCTCCATTAAGAAAATACGAGGTTATAGGCTCAGACGCCGAGGAACTCATGCAGCTTTGCGTTACTCGGAACATGAAGAAACTCTCTGTTGGTCAGGTTGTCTACACGGCAATGTGCTACGATCATGGGGGAATGATCGACGACGGCACTGTTTTCCGGCTAGGTGACAACAATTTCAGATGGATTGGCGGTAATGATGAAAGTGGCCTCTGGCTCAGAAAGCAGGCCAAGAACAACGGTCTTAACGCATGGGTAAAGTCTTCGACTGATCAACTCTGTAATATTGCCGTACAAGGGCCCCTCTCGCGCGATATCTTGAAATCAGTCATGTGGACCCCGCCGACACAACCAGATATCGAGGAACTCCAGTGGTTTCGCTTCACGGTTGCGAGGATTGGTGATTTCCACGGGGTTGCATGCGTCGTCAGTCGTACCGGTTATTCGGGTGAACTGGGCTATGAGGTCTTTTGTCACCCCAAGGACGCGCAAGCCATCTTTGATGCGATTTGGGAGACTGGTGCACCCATGGGACTTATTACTTTAGGTCTGCCCGCGCTTAACATGCTCCGTATTTAATCTGGATTAATATTTGCGGGTTACGAGTTTTCAGACCAGACAGATCCGTTTGAAGCTGGAATTGGCTTTACGGTGCCACTCAAAACTCAAGAAGATGATTTTATCGGCCGTACCGCAATTGAAAAGCGTAAGGCACATCCACAGCGTAAACTGGTTGGCCTTAATATTAAGGGTGGCCTCGTTCCAGCGACTGGCGACGGCATCTGCATAGGGAAGGCGCAGGTAGGGACTATTACTTCGGCCATAAAGTCTCCTATCCTTGGCAAAGTTGTGGCGTTGGCTCGGATAGATGTGACCCATGCTGATCCCGATACGGAAGTCGAGGTGGGTCAGCTTGATGGGCAACAGAAGCGTTTAAAAGCGACCGTAACAACCTATCCCCATTTTGATCCAACCAAGGAGCGTGTAAAGGGCATTTACGAGTGAGCTCCATACCACAGATGCGCATTTGCTCTATCCACTTAACAAATCCGCAAACCGATTAGGTTTACTACCTTAGCAGTCTAGCGTATTTTGCCTCTCCCAATCGCTAAGGTCTCGGCAATAGCTTTCCCATTCCTGGGTCTTTAATTTCACATAGCTATCAATCAACTCATTGCCCAGGCACCCTCGCACTCTGCTGCTTTTATCCGTCAGCCTGATGGCATCAAGCAGGTTGAGGGGTAGTTTTTTTGTACCACGAGCCTTATGTGGTTCGGCATACATATCGATGTCCAAACGTTGGCCGGGTTTTCGTTTGTTTTCAACACCATCAAGACCAGCAGCAAGTATTGCAGCCTGACCCAAATATGGATTCACTGCGCCGTCCATCAAACGAAATTCGAACCGCCCGGCGTCTGGCACCCTGATCATGTGAGTGCGGTTATTGCCGCTCCAGGAAACTTTATTTGGCGACCACGTCGCACCAGATGCTGTAACTGCGGCATTAATACGTTTGTAACTGTTTACCGTTGGATTGAATATGGAGCACAGGACCGTTGCATTGTGGATCATACCTCCGAGAAATTCGTAGGCTAGGGCCGACAGACCGTTTTCCTCCGACGCATCAAGGAATAAGTTTTTCTTAGTCTCTTGGTCCCACATGGATATGTGCGCATGGCAGCCGTTACCAGTCAAATTAGAAAATGGCTTGGGCATGAAAGTAGCTCGCAGACCGTGGTTTTCAGCCACCGACTTAACCATGAATTTGAAGAAGGTATGACGATCCGCCGTCTTCAGGCAGTCATCAAACTCCCAATTCATTTCAAACTGACCATTTGCGTCTTCATGATCATTCTGGTAAGGGCCCCAGCCAAGAGCCAACATGTGGTCACATATTTCTGAAACAATATCATACTGGCGCATTAATGCGCTTTGGTCATAGCATGGCTTATCCCTGGTATCGTGTTGATCGGAAATAGTAGTGCCATCCACATTTACCAGAAAATATTCACATTCCACGCCCGTCTTCATGTGCAAACCCTTAGTCGTCGCCTTTTCAATCTGACGCTTTAGAGCGATCCGTGGCGACGCCCCGACCGGCTTACCCTCCATCCATAAATCGCCTGCCAGCCATCCGACATCACGCTTCCATGGAAGTTGAATCAAACTGCTGGGATCAGGTATCGCGAACATATCCGGATGCGCTGGGGTCATATCAAGCCAGGCCGCAAAACCTGCAAAACCAGCGCCCTCTTTCTGCATGCCTGAAATAGCTGAAGCCGGTACCAGCTTGGCGCGTAGAACACCAAATAGATCGACAAAGCTTATAAGAAAATATTTTATGTCATTTTCTTTAGCTATCATATTAAGATCAACTGCCATTTTCACCTCCCCCAAGGCAAAGCGCTCTTTCAATTAGAGAAACAAAAAGGGTGCCGGCTTGTGACCGGCACCCAATTAAAAATTATGATTATAGTAGCCGATCGTCAATCTGCGTCCAGCGCGTTACTGACATTGGCAGCGTCACCATACTTCTGGATCTGTTTCTCGTATTTTTCCTTTTCCCAGCGGCTTTGCCAAATATGCCAGGCAATCCAGGCAACAACTCCTATAACCACCATTAGGCCTTCAGCCCCCTGAAACGGATAAATTGCACCAACGTCCTTCAGATCTACGGCCCAAGATTCAATACCGGTTGTAGACATCATTCCTCTCCTTTTTTTCTTTGCCTAAGGGCAGTCATTACACGAGGTTCTTTTGGGTTCCGCGAACCTCATCGGAAGCTATTTTCTGTTCCTGATTAGAAGCAAAGTCTAACCCGAGCAACTCGACCTCCTTGGGAATTCTCAGCATCCCTGCACCAGCCAAGATTTTCGCAATAATCCAACCCGGCAAGAACCCTAAAACACCAAACATTACTATGGCGCCTAAGAATTGACCTAAGGGATTTATTGCCGCGTATCCCTCATAGACTGAACTTGGATGTCCCCAAAGAACGAAGCCACATATTACCAAACCAGCAAAGCCGGCATAGCCATGTACGGCAACCGCACCGACTGCATCATCGACTTTGAAGCGGCGTTCGACCCAGAAATGCATCTTGTAAGCAATTCCTGTACCGATACCACCTATGATCATCGCCTGAATGGGGTGGTAGAGGTCATTACCTGCTGATGCTGTAATGATACCCGCCAAACCACCCGAATAAGTCCAGAATGCGTTGCCCTTGGAGACCATATAAGCCACCAGCATGCCTCCCGACAAGGACATCAAGAAATTGACCGTAATCGCACCCAATGTTGTAGGCGTGAGGTAAATAGTCGTTGCCGTCCAGGTTTTACCCGTTATCAGACCTCCTATCCCTTCCGGACTGATCGCCGGCACATTACAAGCAACGTAAAAGCCCCAAAAAC
>JAKUTG010000172.1:0-5143 GCA_022447905.1 Pseudomonadales bacterium
CAAGCGATCTGCCAACTTCGAAACTTCAGTAACCAAGGATAATGCCGTTGGGGATAGTGAGGGTCTCGGCGGCGCCTATGCTGCACGAGAAGAAGGTGTTATTGCGGGACTCCATGCTACTGAATCACTAGGACATCATCCGAAAGAAAATGTTCTTAAAGAAAAAATTACCTCAACAATCAAACTCATCCAGCACCAACGGTTTCAGTCTGGACTTTGGCGTCTATTTTCAGCACTTAAACCAAATGCTGACTTGGCTGGGCCAGAAACTGAGGTTTGCCGGTGCGAATCAGTAACGTTGAGCCAAATCCAGGACGCGATTCAGTCTGGATGCGGTTCGATCGGTGAGGTGAAGCAAGAGACTCGTGCCGGTATGGGTTATTGCCAAGGAAGATATTGTGGGCCGATACTTGCAGAATTACTCGCTGAAAAATCTCAATGTCCAGTTGATGAGGGCAAGTTTTTTGCACCGCGCGTGCCTATTATTCCAGTACGAATTGGAGATATTGCCGGCTTTCCAGAGCACTAATGGGTTGATGTTATATCCTGCTAGAAAAACTGGGTATAAAAATTAAAGGGGGCTGTCACAAGACAGCCCCCTTCCCTGACTAATTTAATAACTGTTAAATCACTAGAATCAACTACTTGTAAAATGTCGGCTCAATAATAGCAGCGTACATCGCGTCAATTGTTCCTTTAGCCCGATAGTACCTGATCCAGTTGTTCAAATATTGCAGCCATCGGTAATCACCTGGTCGAACTGCCCAAGTACCAAACGCATCTGAAAAAGGCGTACCAGGATTAAGAACTCTTACTTTGCCTGGATTGTTGGCTACGAATGGTAGAGCAAGATATTCTTCTAACACCACACCATCTGCACGATTAGAGGCTACTTCCATCATCGCTTCTTGTTGCTGTAAGCCAACGACTTCGGCGTTCGGAAATTTTGATTGCGCTAGGTTCTCAGCTGTAGACCCCAGAAGTGCAGTGATCTTCATGCCTTCCTTATTTAGATCACCTATTACTACGTGCGCGCTATCTTTCTGAACGACTATTACCTGGGAATAGGGAACATACCCGTCTGTAAACTCAAGTGACAATGCTCGTTCCGGAGTATTCACCAATCCCACACTCAGCATATCAACCTTTCCAGCAAGGAGTGCAGGTATCAGACCGGGGAAATCCATGTCAACCACTTCCAATTTGACATGCATATCATTAGCCAACATTTTCATGAGTTCAACATCGTAGCCGGCAGGTTCCCCGCTCTCATCTCGATACATCTGCGGAGGGTATTGGAGTGTACTGCCGATCTTGATCGTTCCACGATCGATGATCTCATCCAGTAGTGAATCTCCCGCGACAGCCTGCAAAGGCGCAAACAATACAAAAGGTAATGCAACAGCCAATAGCTTAGTTACAAACTTTTTCCACATGATTTAATCCTCCTTTGAAACAGTGAGTCAGTTTACGAACCGTCCTACCTTCTTATCCATCTGACCACGGCTCACTCATTAATACTAGCACAGTGACACGTTTGTACAGCGCTGTACCACTATAAATTTGAGCTATAACTCAATCCTCTCGACCCACCTAACTCACTTCATTCGGGTATAACGTAACGCTTTTGTTCACTACAACAAATTAATCACATTCGCGAAACATACTCTTTTCCTTTTGGATCACTTCATGCGATTTTCCATGAGTGTTGCAAGCTGCGAAAGTCCTATCGCCAAAGCGACGTAGATTAAGGCAGCGACTGTATAAAACTCGAACGGTCGAAATGTGTTTGAAGTAGCAATTTGCGACTGCCTCATAAGTTCGTTCACTCCGATTACTGAAACCAGGGCTGAATCCTTTAGCATTGATACACCCTGGTTTGCTGTTGGTGGAATAACGATCTTGAATGCCTGAGGGGCAATTATCTTGATAAAGGTTCGCGCAGGGGAATAACCCAAAGAATAAGCAGCCTCCCACTGTCCCTTTGGCACCGCCTGGATACCCGATCGATAGATCTCTGCCAAGTAGCCAGCGTGCTGCATGGTAAGACAAATAATGCCCGCCATGATCGGTTGGAAATTAATGCCAGTGGCCATAGCAAGCCCGTAATAAAACCAAATGATAAAAACAAGAAGTGGAATTGCCCTAAAAAACTCGATATACGCTCGCCCGAAAAGCGCGAGGGGTAGCGATTTTGAGATTCGAAGTAAGGCCACTAACAAACCAGTGGTCAAGGCAAAAAACATAGCTACGATCGATATATACAAAGTCAGGCCGACACCTTTGGCAATCCATGTCCAGTAGTTACTAATAACTTCCCAATGAAATTCATATCCCATATGTGTGTTCCTGTGAACGCTAAATGCGCAACGATTTGGGTTGCCTATTGGCTTTCAATGGAGTCACAACACGTAACTGATGTACTCATTCTGCCCTGAGCACTGTAGGTAAATGAGACGAAAATTGGTGCCATGATCGCTCCATCAGTGAGAAATAATCTGGCTAAGAAATTTTCGTGTCCGCTCTTCCCGAGGATCGCTAAAAAACTCTCCAGGCGCGCGACCTTCAATGATTTGACCTTCATCCATCATAACCATCCAATCCGCTACTTCCCGCGCAAAACCCATTTCATGACTTACTACGATCATCGTCATTCCGTCACTGGCTAGATTTCGCATCACATCTAACACTTCTTTAATCATCTCCGGGTCCAAAGCAGAAGTCGGCTCATCAAACATCATAAGTTTGGGGTTCATAGCAAGACCCCGAGCGATTGCGACTCTCTGTTGCTGCCCGCCAGACAATGAAGAGGGCATCTCGTTTTCTTTCTCCAGGATACCGACACGATCAAGTAGAGTGCGCGCCAAATCCTTCGCCTCTTGCTTATTTATCTTGCGGATATCCACGGGTGCAAGTGCGACGTTTTCCAATACAGTCTTATGGGGGAAAAGGTTAAATTGCTGAAATACCATTCCCGTTTCAGTTCTGAGCTTCCTTAATTGCTTTTTTTCTTTTACCGAAATTCCGTCAACAATGATATCCCCCGAATTAATCGGCTCAAGACCGTTGATACAACGGAGCATCGTGCTTTTACCACAACCACTGGGGCCACAAATCACTACGACCTGGCCATTTCGTATTTCCATAGAAATGCCCCGGATGACTTGTAAACTACCGAAGCTTTTGTGCACATCCTTAATTTGGACAATCGGGTCAAAACTTGATCCAGCGTCTTCTGCTCTTACATCTATCAAAAATAGTCTCCTACTTATCGATCGGGCGGGAAAATACCCACTTCTGTTTAAAAAAGAGATCAACAAACATGACTAACATCATATCGTCAAGGATTGATTAATTCACAATCGCGATTTGTTTGTCAATTATTATTACCGATCCTACTTATTGAGCCGCTCTTTTATCATCCTGATTACTTATGCGCACAGGATTGAGTTTGACTTTCAGCTTATCAGATCGGTTAGTCCGAGCTGCCTAAAACTATTGTCATAATTCAGCAGCAGTCATCAACACGCTTAAGAAAGAAGAAATAAATAGTCGAGTTAGCTAGGCTGAAGCTTCTTATAGAGATTCGCAAACCAACATTACTTTGCCAGTTTTCCCCGGTTGGCGCGAAGCGATCACTGCGTCTCGGATCTTTTCCATAGGAAAAATTGTGCCGATAGCCGGCAAGACTATTTTTCGAGTCGAAAGAAAATTCCAGATCTCGTCTAGATGACTTTGCTTGGTGTCATCAGAAGTCGTTCTTAGCCAGGTTTCTTGGATTGACCATCCTTTAACCGATTTGTTATCCCTGCAAAGATCACTAACAATATCTACCGGGACCCTTGAATTTCCGGAAAGTGCACCATAAAAATAGATGACCCCGCCCGGGTCGAGCATTTCGAGACAAAAACGTCCTACATCACCAGAAACAGCATCAATTGCAAACTTTATGGGGGCGTTACCGAGTTCTTTCCGTATTTCTTCTTTTAGAAATTCCGCGGAGCCTGAAAAGCCATCATGTACATACACAGTACCGATATCATATGTCTCTATCAGTTCACTCGCCGTTTCCTTTCGACGCACAAGATTTACCGTTTGAAAGCCAAAAATTTTGCCCAACTGAATCATTACTCTACCAACCACAGACCCGGCTGCTGTCTGTAAGAGCACATCGCCAGGGCCGAGCCTCATTTCTCTAACCATCGCCAAGGGCGTGAGCACGTTCACAAATATTTGCGCTGCAACATCGTCTTCAATGTCATCTGGAACTGGAATCAAAGCTTCGGAAGGAAGAACTGCGTAATCACGCCATATTCCCGACCAAGTTTTCCAGTTACCGAAGATATGCGTAGCGCTCACATGGACACGCTGCCCCGGCGAAAATAGTTTTCGCAAATCAGCACCCACTTTTTCAACTACGCCAAGCCCCTCGAAGCCACCAATTGCTGGCAGCTCAATGCCATTGACTAATCCGCTTGCGCAGCCTAAATCGCACGGGTGGACCATCGCACACTTGATTCTGACTAGCGCCTCACCTGAGCCTACTTGCTGTGGAATAGATACAGTGGATAGCTCGAAAACATCTTCTGGGTTACTTTCGCTAAACTGCGAATACGTAATCTCACGTCCAGTTGCCATAGTTCAACCGTTTATTGATATTGATATTGATAAAGTGATCGAATGAAATAGAACGATATGGAATTTTCAATACTGCCTATAAATCTCAGTTACATGATACAACGTAAACGAATCGTGTAAGAATCTGCGATATAAAGAAGCTAGGGGGAAACCAATGAATCGGGTCGGAGGTGTCGCTCATTCTGTCATCCCAGAAGTAGAGATTGTTGTTATCGGTGGCGGTGTTGTCGGCACCTGTCTTGCTGCCTTTCTTGCAGAAGGGGGCACCGAGGTCGCATGCGTTGATGACGGTCACCATTCCGGTAGTACTGCAAATGCAGGTAGTTTGCACGTACAGATGCAAAGCCGGAATATCAGACTCTCTCCACATTTGATACCTGATCTGGAACAAGCGCTACCAATGTACCCGAGAGCAGTAGAGGCATGGAAAGAACTCGCTGTTCACCTGGATACGGACATTGAGCTCAAGGTTGAAGGCGGCCTGATGATTGCAGAAAACACCGAG
>JAKUTG010000173.1:0-5074 GCA_022447905.1 Pseudomonadales bacterium
CAGCAGAAGCTATCCGGGGGTGCGACGTTGTTCTAGTGTGCGTCGGCAATGATAATGATGTCACTGAAGTGATTCTTGGGGATAACGGCTGTCTCGGACCAATGGAAGATGGCGCCATACTTATAGATCACACCACGGCTTCTGCCAAGTTGGCACGTCGCCTTTATCAGACAGCCAAGGGTCAGGGAAAACATTTTCTTGATGCGCCAGTATCGGGAGGCCAAGCTGGAGCAGAAAATGGTGCTCTCACAGTGATGATAGGTGGTGAACCGGATGTATATGAGACGGCGAAACCGGTTATCGATACCTACTCTAAGTTTAATAAGTTGTTGGGTCCCGCCGGTAACGGGCAGTTAGCCAAGATGTGCAATCAGATCTGTATAGCCGGAGTGGTACAAGGATTGGCGGAAGCGTTGAATTTTGCAATGAAAACGGGTCTCAACGGCGAAGATTTGATTGAAACAATTTCGAAGGGTGCCGCCGGTTCCTGGCAGATGGATAATCGCTACAAGACCATGCTAGCGGATGAATATGAATTCGGTTTCGCAGTCGACTGGATGCGTAAAGACCTCGGGATTACCCTGGAAGAGGCCGAAAATCACGGTGTTCAACTGCCTATAACGGAACTCGTTGACAGCTTTTATGCCGAAGTGCAGGAGATAGGAGGAAGCCGTTGGGATACCTCTAGTTTGCTGACTCGCTTCACGAGACGTTAATCTTCATACAGGCTTTGGATCGCTTCGAACCCGCATTTGGTCTCGTTTCTATTGATTATTACTCCCTAAACCTCTAAGTTACGTTGACGGTGAAATCATACCATGGAGATGAACAATGAAATCTAAATTTCTGCTGATAATCTCAATACTTACTGCTTTCAGTAGTGTCGCTGGAGCTCAAACGGATAGTGATTATGCAGTACCACGTACTCAATGGGGTCAACCAGACCTTCAGGGAGTATGGAATTTTTCCTCTGACGTGCCTATGCAAAGACCTCAGCGTTACGGTACACAGCAATTTCTGAGTGCAGAGGAGATTGAGGAACGAAGAGCAGCTATCATGGCCGGGCGGCAAGCTGCTGATGAGGCAGCTGCGAGAGTGGCTCTTCCTGCGACACCTGAAGCGACCAATAATCCAGGGGGTTACAACGACTTCTGGTTTGAGACTGCTGGACTGGGTGATGTGGTGAGGACATCGCACATCGTTTACCCGGAAAATGGTCGTAGTCCTGCCGTTACCGAAGGCGCCAAACGTCAATTCGGCGGCCTAGGTCCGGATATAGCTGGTGATCGACCTGTTCGTTATGTCGTAGGTGGTATCGCGAAGAATGGACCTGAAGATAGGGGCCTATCAGAACGGTGCATCGTTGGATTTAACTCAGGCCCTCCTTTTACCCCCAGCCTTTACAACAATAATTTGCAAATTATTCAAAGCAAAGACACTGCTGTGATCATGACTGAGATGATCCATGATGCACGTATTGTTCCGCTGATAGATAAATCCGCACTAAGCGACGACATTCGTCTCTGGTCAGGTGACTCTCGGGGGTGGTGGGAAGGTGACACCTTGGTGGTGGAAACCAGGAATTTCAACGGCATGCGTCAGAGTTTTGGTGCCGCCGGTGATAACTATAATGCCATGCTTACAGAGAAGTTCACTCGCGTTGCCTATGACACGGTGAATTATGAATTCACGATTGACGATCCTTCAACCTTCACCGATAAAATTACAGCGATCGTGCCACTGATTAAGATGGCAGGGCAAATATATGAATATGCTTGTCATGAAGGCAACTATGGCATGCTGAACACGTTAAGAGGAGCGCGAGTCAGTGAGCGAGAGGGCTTCGATTTGGAAGGAGTTCACTGAAATAAAAAGAGCAACAAAAAACGGCCCGAATGGGCCGTTGTTGCCTGAACTTTGTAACTCTAAAAGTTTATATATTTAGGCCAAGATGTTAATAAAAGGTTATCAATGAAAAATACAGCACACAAAATAGCTTCACTACTATGTTTGATTTTAATTTCGGGGGCAGCATTCGCTCAACTTGATGAGTTTCCTCGTACCCCAGATGGCAAGCCCGACTTAAGCGGAATCTGGCAGGCCATGACGAATGCTCACTACGATATCGAGCCTCATACGGCGGCTTATGGTCCCTATCCAAAAGAGTTCGGTGCATTTTCAGCTATACCGGCTGATCTGGGAATTATCGAAGATGGCCGTATACCCTACAACGAGCAAAGCTTGCGTCAGCGTGATGCGAACAGGTTAGACGCGATTACCAAGGACCCGCTGGCCGATTGTTATATGCCCGGAGTGCCTCGTGCCAACTATCTGCCTTTTCCATTCCAGATTGTTCAATCTCGGGAAGTCATATTGATTGCTTATGAAGTCGCTGAGGCAAATCGGATACTTTATGTTGATCAGCCCGAACTGGAATCTCAGGTGGATGCCTGGATGGGACACTCCAATGCTCACTGGGATGGAGATACCTTGGTTGTTCGAGTCTCCGGACAGATGCCCGATACGTGGTTTGATCGCGCCGGTAATCACCACAGCTATCAAATGGTGGTGGAAGAGCGTTGGACGCCGGCAGGTCCTAACCATATTAACTACACGGCAACTATTACCGATCCCAATACCTTTACCCAGCCTTGGACTATCAGCTTCCCACTGTATCGCCATATTCGCGAAGACATGCAGTTGCTGGAATTCAAGTGTTCTGAATTCGCCGAAGAATATACTTACGGTGAATGGCGTAAGCCGGGGACTCCGATTGGTAATCCCCAGCAGTAATTAATCAATGCTGCTCAAGAAGGCCTGCATCGAAAGACGCGGGCCTTTTTTTATTGCGCTATATCGTATTAGCAGAAGCTCGCTATCTCTTGGAGGGATTTTCTTGAGATGGCCGGCACTTGGGCATTCTTTTCTGGATAACCGGCCACGAGTATCATCAGGGGTTTTTCGGAGGTAGGACGATCCAGAATTGTATTGAGAAATTTCATTGGGCTTGGCGTATGTGTGAGTGAGGCGAGTCCGGCATTGTGGAGAGCGGCAATTAGTAATCCGGTGGCAATACTCGCAGACTCTGTCACGAAGTAATTCTTTAACTTTTTGCCCTTTTCATCGAGTAGATATTTTTGTGCGAATATCACAATTAGGTGGGGCGCCGATTCCAGGAAGGGCTTGTTCGCATCGGTGCCCAGCGGTGCCAAAGCGTCGAGCCAGTCTTTCGGTGCGCGATCGGTATAAAACTCACGTTCTTCCGCTTCCGCTTCATCACGAATCTGTTTTTTTATTACCGGGTCGCTAACTACAACAAAATGCCAAGGCTGTCGGTTAGCGCCACTGGGAGCGCTATTCGCCGTGAGCAGGCAACTTTCTATAAGTTCTTTCGGCACCGGTCGATCGGAGAAATCTCTCACAGTCCGTCGAGAAAGCATAAGTTGCTCAAATGCTTCAGCCCGTGACTGCATTTCCGCTTCATCGCGTTCTTGAAACTTAAGCTTTATTGTTTTCACGTACAACTACCTCTTAATAAGTCAGCCTGCTAAGCAGAACCAGTGCGTAAATAGCTATACCCAGCTGTCAGAATATATACAATTTAGATAGGTTGGTAGGAGCGGGCTCTTTTTAAATCGACACATCTGTAATGTGGTTGATAAATGTGATTAAAATACGGCTTCGACCGAGGGCGGACAAGGGAAATCTCATGATTCAGGCTTATCGAGACAATCCCCGCAATTCGCAGGTAGGCTAAGCAAGGTTAAAGGTGAGGACTCATGAATGAATAAGACGCAACTCGGTTTACTGTTTTATTTTACGGTAATGCTTAGCAGTACCGCCAATTCGCAGGGCAGCCTTGGTGAGCTGGCAATAGACCAGGCCGCGACGGAGGCGATTCGGGCAGCGACGACCGATGAAGCCTATTTGACCCGCTGGGTAGATTCGCTGCCGGAACACCCTGCAATCCCTAGCCCCAGGGATGTCCTTGGATACACTATTGGCACCCCTGGTGAACTTACTCAGGTCGATGAAATTTATCACTATTTCAACGAGTTGGCTGAAGCCTCGGACCGAGTTGAAGTGTTTCAGCTTGGCCAAAGCTTCGAAGGCCGGGACATGCTCGTCGTAGCAATTGCCGATGCTCAGCATCTTCAGAATATCAATACTTACAGTTCCTATCTCGAGGCGTTATCGGACCCACGGTTGACTGATGCGGAACAGGCGGGAGCTATCATCGAGCAAGCATTGCCGATCTTTTGGATGACAGCCGGCCTGCATTCACCGGAACTGGGCCCTCCAGAAATGGTAATGGAACTTGCGTATCGGTTGGCGGTCGAGACGCGAGAACCGTTCACTACGATCCGTCAGAACGTACTCACTTTGATTACTCCGGTGTTTGAAGTGGACGGAAGAACACGCCAGGTGGAGTGGTTTAAACGCAACATAAAAGGACACACAGACTACTTCAATATGCCTCCTCGTAGTGTGCCATTTTGGGGGCATTACACCTACCATGACAATAACCGTGACGGTATATCGATAAGCCAGCCAATAACGGAAAATTACGTCAATGGCGTTTACAAATGGAAACCAACCATAAGCCTGGACCTGCACGAGTCGGTACCTCTGCTTTACGTCGCTGGTGGCACTGGACCCTATAATGAAGGGAATAGCCCTATAACCATCGGGGAATCGCAATTATTGGCAAATTATGAAATTTCAAGGCTTACTGGCTTGGGCTTGGAGGGAGTCTGGACTTGGGGTTACTACACCGGCTGGTATCCTGGCTATATGTTATGGGCTACCAACAACCACAACAGCATGGGCAGATTTTATGAAACATTTGGCAATGGCAGTTCTGAAACGATGGAGCGGGATATCAGCAACTCGCGATTTGCCGGCGCAGATGTAACGAGCCGGCAGTGGTATAGAGCGGCACCGCCCCCTGAAAAACTGACCTGGTCCATGCGTAATAACACCAACTACATGCAAACGGGTGTGATCGCCTCACTGGAAATGGTTGCCCGGAACGGCAAAATGTTTCTGTCCAATTATTACCAAAAAGGTGTAG
>JAKUTG010000174.1:0-5071 GCA_022447905.1 Pseudomonadales bacterium
TAGACTGAAATGGACTAGAGAGGACAGGAACGGACCCAGTTTCAGCACGTTTTCAGCACACTAACTTGGGGGACACCCAACCCCTTCGCATAAACGAACGAATTCGAATATCCACCCCACACAGCGGAGTTAGTTTTTGGTTGACCTTTTATCTGGATTAAATCCTCTTATTTTGCCGTTAATTAGAGTTTTCTTTGGGTTTTTGGGAATTACTTCTCCGTATGATCTAAAAATTTGAATACACACACTTGCCGTACTAGATCGTGTAACAATTAGCAGTCGTTAAATTTATACCAAAGTAAGGAGATGCTAATGCTTAAGCTACTAAGAATATTTGTTGTTACTAGTTTAGTTGCTTTGATGGGAGTGGCAGTACCAGTATCAGCTGGTTCTATAAAAATTGGGTTCAATGTACCTTTGACTGGATTTGCTGCGGCTGATGGTAAGTCGGCGCTAATTGGGGCCGAGCTGGCAGTTGAGCAAGTTAACGCAGCGGGTGGGATCAATGGTGATAGTCTGGAACTGGTTGTTTACGATGATCAGGCCAGCCCGAAAGAATCGGCACCACTGGCAGCGAAGCTAATTACTAAGGATCAAGTCGTAGCTGGCATATCGGGCAGTTATTCAGGAGCAACGCGCGCTGCAGCGACTATCTATCAAGAAAATTCCACACCGTACATTTCCGCCTACGCGGTTCACCCAGATATCACCCGATCGGGAGATTATGTATTCAGGACTTCATTTATGGGTGAGGTACAGGGTCGAGCTGGAGCCAAACTTATCGGCGAAATGATGGGCAAGAAAAAAGTCGCGGTAATTACATTGGCGAATGATTTCGGCAAATCCCTAGCCGCTGGCTTTAAGGAAGCATCGGCAGCATACGGAGTCGAAATTATCAGCGAATATGACTACAGCATTAAGGATAGAGAGTTTGGGCCCATTGTCTCAAAGGTAAAATCAGAGTCTCCAGAGGCAATATACGCCTCTGGTTACTTTTTCACAGCTGGCCCTTTAGTTAGCCAGCTCCGAGCGGCCGGCGTCGATGTGCCTATTATTGGTCAGGAGGGTTACGATGGTGAGATGTTTATCAAGATAGCAGGTAAAGCCGCAGAAGGCGTAATTATCACAACCTCTCTCGATCGAGATTCTAGTGACCCACTGGCTCGTGCCTTCATCGAAGGGTTTCAAGCGAAATCAGGCTATCCAGCTGACATGGTTAGTGCATCAACCCATACCGCTGTGCTGGTACTGGCTGCTGCTTTAAAACAATCTGGAGCTGGTGACAAAACTTCGTTGCGAGATGCGATTGCAGCCACATCAATTAACGCAGCGACTGGCAGTATTTCATTCAATAAGTTGGGTGAGGTAAAGAAATCGGTACAGGTACAGATAGTGCGTGACGGAGGTTGGCATCACTATGCTGTTATCTCCGACCCAGTTCTTCTTGCTCCCCCAGAGGAGTAAGTCCATCCTTTGAGAGTGCGGGGCCGAAAGGTCCCGCACTCTTCGCGACCATTATTGTTTCTCATGCTATTTGTTGATTTATTGGTTCAGGGAATTGTCCAGGGTGCTATTTACGCGCTGATCGCCCTAGGGTTGACATTGATCTATGGATTGCTTCGAATCTTGCATGTAGCCCATGCTGCGTTGTTCACGCTTGGTGGTTACGTTGGCGTCATCGTTACTAACCAGACTGGTAGTCTTGGGCTGGCGTTGTTTGCTTCAATGATTTCGGTCGGTTTGTTGGGGATGTTGATCTATCGAGTTGCTTACCGTCCACTGCTCGATAAGCCACCGCTTGTGGCACTGATTGCTTCTATCGGAATGTTTATCGCTTTTGAGGAAGTCTTCAGGATTGTTTTCGGCAGCTACGGCCTATCTTTTCAGAATCCACCATTACGGACACAGATCGAACTCGGTGGGGGCATGTTGCTGAGTTATTCTCGACTTTTGATTATTATCATGGCCGTAAGTTTTCTTTCTGTGCTCGCATGGCTTTCTAGTCGTACACGTACAGGCGTTGCTTGGAAGGCCACTGTAACTGACCCTCAAATGGCGGCGTCTTTTGGTATCAATATCGAAAACGTTCGGTACCTCAATTTCTTTGTTGGATCAGCATTGGCTGGGGCTGCCGGCGTGATGGTTGTGTTACTAACAAATCTAGTCGAGCCTACTATGGGTGCAGTAGCGTCTTACAAAGCACTAGCCATCATCGTCCTAGGAGGACTTGGTAGCGTGCGGGGGACCCTAGTTGCCGCACTTGTCATTGGCGTCATCGAGTCTTTTGGTACTGTCTATGTAGGGCATATTCTTGATCGTGATGCTCTCGCATTTGCATTTCTGATTATCGCGCTAATGTTGCGACCGCAAGGGTTGCTTAAAGCAGGTTAGTGCTATGGCCTACGAGATTATCTTAGCAACTACGATGGCTATTACGATTTTGTTTGCGTTGTCTTTGAACATAATTACTGGATTTTGTGGCCAGGTTAGCTTGGGGCACGCTGCGTTTTATGGGCTTGGAGCTTATGCAGGCGCGATGCTAACCAAAGCGGGATGGCCATTGGTAGCGGTCTTACCACCCGCAGCGATTGTTGCGGGTTCCGTAGGGTTTATTGTTGGGCTGGCGTCACTACGAGTACGCCATGATTTTCTAGCAATTACAACTATGGGAGTGTCGTTCCTGTTTGTTGGTTTAGTACGTAAGCAGGAATGGCTTGGTGGAGAGATTGGTATTTCAGGTATTCCTGCAGCTCAGTTTGGACGACCTGGTCTTCTTGTTTTGTCAATTGTTTGCGCCGGGTTATTCGCTGTATTCGCTGTTTACATTAAACGATCCTGGATGGGATTCGCGTTCGATTCCATTGCGAATGACGAAGATACTGCCCGAGTTCTTGGTATTGACGTGCCACGCTTCAAGTTATGGGCCTTTGTAATCGGTACTTCCGGCGCTGGTATTGCTGGTGCCCTTTATGCACATCATGTTCGATACATAGGACCAGACAGCTTTGGTTTTGTTGAGTCAGTTACGGTTCTTGCTATGGTAATTATTGGTGGAATTGGGTCGGTATGGGCTGTAGCGCTTGCTGCTGCCGTGTTGTCTGTGTTGCCACTTTGGTTTCAGTTTGTTGACGACTACAAATTATTGATTTATGGGCTAATGGTCTTTGGTGTGGTGCGGTTTTCACCTAACGGAATTGCAGGTGCTGTACAAAGTCTTCTAAAAAGGCGGTCTTAACCCGTGCCAGCTCTTCTATCTGTTTCAGAGATTACAGTCAAATTCGGTGGCGTTGTTGCTGTTGAAGATGTGTCTCTGGAAATCATACTTGGCGAACTTGTAGGTATGATCGGACCGAATGGAGCGGGTAAAACGACGCTTATGCGAGCCATCACTGGATTAGTTAAACCGTCGAGTGGGATGGTTATTCTCGGCGGGGAAGATATTACTAACTGGCCTATAGATAAACGAATCAGAAATGGCCTAGCTCTAGGTCAACAAATTGTTAAACCACTTACGGCCTTCACCCTGTTGGAGAATGTAGCTCTCGCTTCTGGATGCCAACGTATGGCTTCCCCTCTTCAAGCCTTAGCTCAAACAAAGAAAGATGGTGAGCTTAAAAAGGCTCGCGAGTATTTGGAGATGGTTGGTATTGGAAACATGTCAGACGCTTATCCATCCGAGGTGCCACTCGGTCATTTGAAGTGCTTGGAATTGGCCCGTGCATTGGCGTTAGAGCCACGTCTCATTTTGTTGGATGAGCCTCTCGCGGGCTTAAATCAAGCGGAAGCCACAGAAATGGCCGATTTGATTTCGTCGCTAGTGAATGAGACTAGAAGCATACTTTTGATTGAACATAATTTGCGAGAAGTGATTCGAATTTGCCCCAAACTGTATGTTCAGGATCAGGGGCGATATCTAGATTTTGGGTTCACCTCCGAAGTAATGGCGAATCCCACGGTGCGTGCTGCCTACCTAGGTGAGGGGATGGTCTGATGCTTTCCGTTCAAAACCTTCAATGTAGTTACGGAGACATTGTTGCTCTACATGATTTGTCTTTTGAGGCTCGAGCAGGAGAAATTTTCGCCTTAATTGGTGCGAACGGTGCTGGTAAGACAACCACCATAATGGCCCTTGCTGGTCATCTTTTTCCTCGCTCTGGCTCCATACTGATTGAGGGAAACGACGTAACATCCATTGGACCAAGAGGCAGATTGGCGCGGGGTGTTGCTCTGGTTCCTGAAGGGCGCAGAGTATTCGCCGATCTGTCAGTGGATGACAATCTGACCGTAGGTGGGCATTTGCGGGATTCTGCAGAACTGGAGACGAATCGTGAGAGTGTTTATACAACGTTCCCTCGTCTTGCCGAACGCCGTTCACAACTGGCGGGTTCTCTTTCTGGTGGTGAGCAGCAAATGCTTGCGATTGGCCGGGCAGTAATGGCCAGCCCGACCGTTTTGTTGGTCGATGAGCTTTCTCTTGGTCTCATGCCGAAAATGGTGGATGAATGCTATCGAGTAATTGACGCGCTTAGGCAACAAGGCTTGCTGATTGTGCTGGTAGAGCAAAGTACACAGCGAGCGCTTGACGTGGCAGATCAGGTAGTTGTTATGGAGTCTGGACGTAGGAGTTGGCAGGGCAGTGGTCTCGAAGCACGTCAGAATCCATCAATCGTTGGTGCGTATCTGGGAACAACCGAAAGGCCAGAGGGTGCTGGAGAATGATAGAAGCAGGGACATTCTTTGCAGTAAACAGGTCGTTTCCTTACGTCTGGATTTTGATGACTGAGCAGTCATGGTGTAGTGGCTAGGCTCGGATTTTCAGCACGTTTTCAGCACACTGAAAAACCAAAAGGACAGTGCTCTACCAGAATGACTTAAATACAAGTGTTAAATGGTCGGGGTGAGAGGATTTGAACCTCCGGCCCCTGCCTCCCGAAGGCAGTGCTTTCTACTGGGTATAACGTTAAATCAACCACATACGCACACCGATCCCGCGTGTATGTGACTGGAATGGACTGGAGTGGACACATTTAGGGCACATTCTGGGCACAGTGCTGATTCTTTTCTCATTGAT
>JAKUTG010000175.1:0-5014 GCA_022447905.1 Pseudomonadales bacterium
TTATAGAGAACTACGGATTTCCGTAATAAAGCTAGAATCTCCTACTGCCCGAAGAACATTGCACGATTGGTTTCACGCAATGCACCAATTGAAGAACCGGGTGTGACTAATGTTGTTGCCCCATCGAGATTCTTCGTTAATTGAACTCGGCAGCCGCCATTACATAAATTAAATCCAGTCCAATCGTCGCTGCAGCCAACGAAGTGATCTCCGCATAATCGTAGCTAGGCGCCACTTCAACAATATCAGCACCTACAATATTCATCTTTTCAAGGCCTCGGATGATCTTTAGAGCCTTATCTGTGCTCATCCCACCAACAACAGGCGTACCTGTGCCTGGCGCATAGGCGGGATCAAGACAGTCAATATCAAAAGTGAGATACACCGGCATGATTCCAACTCGCTGCTTTATTGCCGACACAATATCTGCAGCTGACCAATCGTTAACTGCCTCCGCACTAATGACTTCAAATTCATGATCTTCAATATCATATTCCGTTCGGATGCCAATCTGAATTGAGTGCTTAGGGTCTATAAGACCTTCTTTCGGAGCATGATAAAACATACACCCATGATTATACTCGCTACTTTCTTTGTAACTATCTGTGTGGGCATCAAAATGGATAAGAGCTAAAGTCCCATGATGTTGATGCACTGCTCTCAATAATGGCAGAGTTACAAAATGGTCGCCTCCAAACGCTAGCGTTCGGGCCCCTTGAGCCTGAATTTTTCCGACATGCTCAATGACGGTATTAATCATTGGAAGAGTTTCGCCGGGCGTAAATTCGAGATCTCCATAATCCACAATTGCAATCTTTTTAAAGGCATCAAAAGTCCATGGCCATCTTCTCTCTTCCCAACGCAAATTAGCAGAGGCCAATCGAATACCTTGAGGTCCATGACGGGTGCCAGCTCGACCGGTGGTACCTAAATCGTAGGGAATACCTAGTACTGCCAAATCGATGTTTGTACATTCCCGAGAGAAAGGAAGGCCCAGATAACTGAATGCATTTGAAAACATTGAGTGGCTGTCTAAAACATCGTTGTCGGACATAACTAATCCTTTTTGTGATGAAGTACAGCAACGGTAATTTCATTGCTATAAATTGAAGGCTAGATCATTCAGTTAGCCCAAACACTAATTCACGCAGACACCTTGACTACGCAGATCAGCAAGCGTTAGCTCAAGACCCTTGCGCATAATACCTACCAAGTCATCGATTTGAGGTTTTGTTATTATTAAAGGTGGCGAGATAATACAAATATTAATAAATGGTCTCACTACCAAGCCAAATTGCTGGCAATAAGCATCTACCATTTCCCCAACTGCAAAATCTTTCTCTAGAAGTTGTGCTTCATTATCGGCCTTAGAGGTCATCTCAACCGCAGCCATCAATCCGACTCCACGTACATCTCCTACAAGTGGAATATCCTTCAGCGTGCGTAACTGCTGCTGAAAATAAGGAGCTATTTCCTTAACATGCTCCAATAGACCCTCATTTTCAATAATGTCCCAACTCGCCAGACCTGCAGCACAAGCTACCGGATTCCCAGACCAAGTGTAGCCATTTAAATAGGAGCAACCATCGGCGTTTTCACCGACAAAACCATCAAGAAATTTATCTGATACAGCATACCCTCCCAAAGGCATGTAGCCCGAAGTAACTCCTTTAGCAAAGATTATAATATCCGGAATAATGCCAAATTCATTTTCGGAAGAGAACCAATGTCCCAGGCGGCCGAAGCCTGTTACCACTTCATCCGCGATATAAGTGATGTCATACTTTGTCACTATTTGCCAACAGCGGTAGTTATAGTTCTTTGGTGGGACAATCACTCCTCCACTGGCAAGAATTGGTTCAGCAATAAAACACATAACATTCTCTGGTCCTATTTCCTGAATTTTACTTTCCAACTCTTCAACAAGAAAATCACAAAATTCTTCTTCGCTAGCAAACTCAGAATGATAGAAATGGCAAGGCGCTGTTAAAAAGTGAATATTATCCTGTATTGTGTCCATGGCAGACTTATCGCGCTCCTTCCCGGTTACTGATGCCGCCAGGAAGGTACTTCCATGATAGGCTTTGTCTCTTGTGATAATGTGCTTGCGGCAGGACTGGCCTTTTATGTTACTGGCCAATTGACAAAGTCGTAGAGCTGAGTCAACAGCCGTTGAACCACCAGTTGTGAAAAAAATGCGATTTAAATCACCAGGTGTATGGGCGGCAATGCGCTCTGCCAGTTCTACTTCCTTATTGTTTATCACACTAAAGGAGCAGGCGTAACCTAATTCCATAATTTGAGCCGCTACTGCATCAGCAATTTCCTTTCGCCCATAACCAGTTTGCATACACCACATCCCGGCGGGTCCATCGAGTAACTTATTACCTTCCGCATCGTAAATATAGACACCTTCCCCTTTTACAATGACAGTGGAAGAATCATCTTTACCTAAAAATGAAAAGTCACTCCAGGGGTGTATTAAATGGCTATTATATTTATTTCGATAATCTTCGCTTTTCATGTTTAAGTCTTTCAAATACTTAGACAGTTAAAGTTGATACCCATCGAGTGTACAAACTACTCGCTACAAGGTTTAGTTCAGACACTTTTCTTTCAAGATCTTCACTAATCTGTGTGTAGCTTTGTTGGCTGGCGTTTTCAATGATCAGATCGTCTTTCCAGCTGTTTATCCAGTCAGAAATAAGTGGCAATGTCATCTCTACATGGCACTGCATAGCGAGCACATTATTTCCATAGCTATAAGCTTGATTTTTACAATGAGCAGAAGAAAACAAGGGCTCGGCATCCCTCGGAACGGAAAAACTTTCATAGTGCCAATGAAACATAGTAAAAGGATCCTTTATTCCATCGAGCCACCCATCCTCTATTTTCGGTTTGGTTCGGTAGCAATCGTGCCATCCTATTTCTGCCTCAGGATTTTTACTAACAGTCTCACCAAGCGCTTTACTAATCAGTTGTCCTCCTAAACAATGGCCTAGTATCGGGACATTATGTTCGAGTGCTTGGCCAATAAGTTTGATCTCATCCTTAATCCAGCCTATTTCATCATTGGCGCTCATGATCCCTCCCATGAAAACCAACCCCATCATCGAATTATCAAAGGGCGGGATAGTTTCCTTTTTATAGCTTCTGATAATTCGAAACTGAATATTCGCGTGCTGCAAAAAATTAGCAATAAAGCCCGGGTGCTCATCATCCATATGAAGAAAAATCAGTACCTCTCTATTCACGTTCTTACTCATGCGCATCACCAAAAGCTAATCTAGAACATATCGATTAACTTATAGAACATCATGCCGGCAGCCATGGCCGGACGACGCAGCAGTTTTCCCCCGGGCCAGGGGACATGAGATATTTTAGACATGATGTCGAATCGCTTGCGATTGCCTTCGACAGCTTCTGCGAGCACGCGTCCCATAATATGAGTCGGCGCCACTCCATGGCCTGAGTAGCCTCCTACATAGAGCACATTACCCTGGAGCTGACCCATTGCTGGCATTCTTCGAAAAATGACCGCGATCTGGCCGCTCCACTTATACTCAATGCGCGCATTTTCCAAGACTGGAAAGACTTTTTCCATTTTGGCGCGCATGATTGCAACAACATTCGAGGGTTCCAGCCCGGTGTAGTTTGACAGCCCACCGAATAGCATACGCTTGTCAGCCGAGAGACGATAATAGTCCAAAGCAGTTCTTGAATCACATACCGCAACATCTTTTCGAAGTGACTGATCAATTTGTTCGTCGGTTAAGGGCTCAGTCGCAATAATACAGCTTGTTGCGGGTAAAACTCGGGCATCCAAATGAGGTACAAGATTTCCTAGATATGCATTGCCGCAGACCACTAAATAGTTAGCTTTTACTGTCCCTTTTTCCGTGTATACGGCTGGGTTATTCCCGTAAGTTATTTTCTTTACAGTTGATTGTTCAAATATTCTAGCGCCTAGATTTTCAGCAGCTTTTGCTTCACCGATACACAGATTTAAGGGGTGCAAATGCCCCCAATTACTTTTGTAGTAACCACCCAGATATAAATCTGAATTTATAAATTCTCCGAGCTGGGATTTGTCTAGCAGTTGAATATCTTCATCCTCTTCTGCCCATTCTTTATAGGCTCGAAGATGCCTTGGTCTTAACCCCGCTTCGCAGTAACCCCACTTTAGATCACAATCAATACGATACTTTTCGATACGCTCTTTGACTATGTCAACTCCTTCATCGCCCATTTGATAAATAGCTTCTACGCCATCTCTGCCTATAGTCCGTATAAACGCATCTGGGTTGTGTCCCATACCTCCGATTATCTGTCCGCCATTGCGACCACTAGCGCCCCAACTAATTCTATTGGCCTCTACAAGAGCCACCTTATAACCTTTCTCGCAAAGCTCTACCGCAGTCGATACGCCACTAAAACCACCTCCAATAATGACCACGTCTACGCTCAACTCTCCCTCAAGTTCAGGATAATCAGTTTGCCAACTGGCAGAAGCCGCGTAATAGGATTCGGCGTGTTCGCTGGTTTCAATCGACTTTTTTAAAAACATAATTTCAAACTTCTAACTGACAGCTCTGCGCAATGCTTTGAGGTACCATTTAATAAATTTCATACAAATTTCTTCATGCTCCGGGTGATAGGGCCCTGGCGTAAAGAAATGGGAATTTACACCTTCGCTGTTTTGAGTAATTATCTTTTCATCTTCTAAACTCGTTTGATGCCATAACCACGTTATCTTTTCCTTTTCGTAATCCTCTCCCTCTACTGCGTCGCCATTAACAAACCAGACAAGTTCCATGTCCGTTTTAGTGATACCTCTGGCTATAAACCGATACAACACACAATGATCAGGATAATTCAACATGAAAGTTAAGGGGCCCATTTGGAAATCTCCTGCCCCTCCATCATATCCCTGCATTTTCCCCATAAGTGGTGCAACGGGGTTACCATCTTCGCTGCCGGTTTTATAACCATCATACAAAGCATAGCGACTATG
>JAKUTG010000176.1:0-5009 GCA_022447905.1 Pseudomonadales bacterium
TGCCAAATAGGTGTACTGCTTTGTTAGAAAGTTAGTGAACAATTGGAACAAACTCGATGGATAATTGGATTTTCTGCTAGTCTATAAACGCTTTATTAAGATTAATGTTAAATCGTACCGCTGATTTAACCCGAATTTTATAGATCTTTCTTTAGCAAAAAGTGTAACACAAAATGTAGCGGTGGTAGGGTAGACAGGAGACCTCGCGCTCGACCAGGTATATATAACCGATAGATTGCTAGTTAGCACTTAGCTCCTGATAACTAGCTTGCTTTTTGTGCTATCTTTCTGGAGCAACTCACAGCCTTGAAAATTTCTATCCTCTCTCCTAATATATTTAGTAGGATCATCAAATCATGAATAGTTTTGAAGACGCAAATATTTTGCAGCAACGCAGGCTGATTCTGAAGGCGCTCAGTCTTACTCCCTTTGTCTCTGTGCCGAAATTTGCCAACGCGGCTTCTGGTGAGCAAGACAGGACCTATGGCGGTTTCCCAATGGGTTTGCACGGAGCAACCTTGCGCAACTTCCCGAACGACGAAGCGCTTCGCATCTTGACAGAAGAGCTGGGTCTGCATCGAATTGAACTCACGCCATCCCAGATTCGGCTAAGGGCTTTTGATCAAGGAAATGCGGAAGGACCTATAGCAAGCACTGCAGAGGTTCGTCAGATAAAACAGCAACTGGCTGCGGCTGGTGTTACAGCTACTGCCTATGGCTTTCTGCCCATGGCTGGCAATGCTGGGGAAAACGAGAGAGTCTTTGAGCTAGCCAGCGAATTGTCCATTCGCAATATTACAGTAGTGCCACAACTGCAGTACCTAGATAGCATTGAGCGCTTAGCCGATGAATATGACATTAGACTCGCTATTCACAATAATGCACCAGGCGGCACTTTTACCAGTATTGGAGAAGTGAGTGCGGCTATTTCAGGTCGCGGCGAAAATGTTGGTGCCTGTATCGATGTAGGTAATGTACTACGTAGCTCAGAAGATCCTGCTGTTGCGATCAGACGACTGGGACCGAAAGTCTTCGGCATTCATCTCAAAGATGTCTCGAGCGCAGACCCTGATAGTGATGTTATTGGCTTAGGGAAAGGCTTACTCAACACTGAGGCCTTTTTTACCGCTATGGCCGAGACCGAGTTAGTGGCAGACATGGCTTTGTCTCTGGAATTTCTAGCTCAGCCAGACCAGCCTGTGCCTAGCGTGCTTCAATCATTAGCTCTGGCTGATCGGCTGTTGTCCTGAGCTAGCATTCTTCCAAACTATATGCGGTAGAATCATCAAATCATGATTGTTTTTAAAGACGCGGAAATATTGCCGGAATACAGGCATATGTTGAAGGCGCCTGGGCTTAAGACCACATTTAGTCTCACTGATTCGACTAACCTGATATTAACATTACAAACTTGCGAAACCTTATAAAGCTGGTTTGTCCGCTGCAACTGAGTTCAGTCCCTAGTAGATTCTATTTAGGACTCTTGAGGAGCTTTTTCCTAGCCTAACGTGCGGAAGCATACTATTGAGCAAAATACCTTCAATCGTTCGATTTTTACCAATTCTCAATTGGGGCTCACGCTACAACAAAGATACTTTTACGGAAGACGGTGTCGCAGCCATAGTTGTAGCTATCATACTGATCCCTCAGTCTCTTGCCTACGCTCTACTAGCTGGAATGCCAGCTGAAACTGGCCTCTACGCCAGTATTTTCGGACTAACGATTTATGCCCTGTTCGGCACAAGCAACACGTTATCAGTAGCACCAGTCGCTGTAATATCGTTAATGACTGCGGTAGCTCTTGATAGGCTTTCTCTAGGAAGTGAAGACGAATACATAGCAGCAGCAGTGGTTCTCGCTTTTACATCCGGTCTAGTTCTCTTGATATTCGGTTTCCTGCGGCTGGGTTTTATGGCTAATTTCTTATCGCATCCTGTAATTAGCGCTTTTATAACCGCTTCAGCCTTAATTATTGGCCTTAGTCAGGTACAACATTTCTTGGGAGTAGAAGTCAGTGGTACTAATATCATAGAGCTTAGCACCGCTTTGATGTTATCTGTGTCAAAAACCAACCTTGTTACTTTGACACTGGGAATATGCGCGCTGCTGTTAATTATCTGGAGCAAGAGGGCGCTTGGAAAAGGATTGATAGCCCTTGGCTTGAAGCCGCATATCGCAACTATTTTTTCCAAATCCGGACCTCTATTGGTTGCATTCATTACAAGCTGTTTGACTTATTTCCTCTCGCTCGATCAGCAAGATGTTCAAATATTGGGATATGTTGAAGGAGGTTTTCCAACAATACATCCCCCCGAGTTTTCTCCTGAACTAATAGAAATCCTGTTAGGTTCTGCGATTTTTATTTCGATAATCGTTTTCGTGGAATCTGTTTCAGTCGCGCAGTCCTTGGCCGCTCGCCGTAGGGAAAGCATAGAACTTGATCAGGAACTGATAGGCCTCGGGGCTGCAAACTTAGGCGCGTCTTTTGGTGGAGGGTTTCCCATCGCCGGTGGATTCTCCCGCTCAGTAGTTAATTTTGAAGCAGGTGCAGCCACTCCCGCGTCCGGTCTAATAGCTGCACTTTTGATCATGATTGTTACATTATTTTTTGCGCCAATACTTTATTGGTTACCCAAGGTCTGTCTGGCAGCTATCATAGTTGTGGCCATCTACAGCCTAATAGATTTCTCAGTACTGAAACGCTCCTGGATATATTCCAAGGCAGATTTCGCCGCGGTGTTCCTCACACTAATCATCACATTAACAGTCGGAGTAGAAGCAGGAATTGCCGCTGGAGTAGGCTCGTCTATTCTCATTCATCTATACAAAACTTCACAGCCCCATATAGCTGTCATAGGCCGGGTTAAAGGAACTGAACATTTTCGTAATGTTAATCGCCATAAAGTGGAAACTTTTGAGGAACTGCTATCAATCCGTATCGATGAAAGCCTCTACTTCGCCAATAGTCGTTATCTTGAGGAATTTATCTTTAACCTGGTAGCGCAGAGACCAGAGCTCAAGCATGTGATTCTAATGTGCACAGCGATTAATACAATTGATTTGAGTGCCTTGGAATCACTGGAAAAGATAGCTAACACATTACATGTGGCTGGCATCAAACTGCATTTGTCTGAAGTTAAAGGTCCAATAATGGATAAATTGGCAGCAACCGATTTCTTTAATCACTTACCTGGTAATAACTATTTAAGTCATAACCAGGCTGTGGAAGACCTTCGCAAATCTGAGCCTCTTTATTCCGAACCTAAAGCCCATTTATAACAGGGTACTTGTAATCGTTCAGTACTAGTACTGACGGCTAAACCATTTGGGAAAAGTACTGGAACAAGTTCCAACTCCTCCGACTGGACAACTGAGTGCGATATAGATAGTTTTACCCCACGCAAGATAGCTAACCACCATGTCATACCATAAGCCTTTAATCGGAGAGCATCATGACCCATCGTCGAGAATTTCTTAAGTTTCTAGCGGCCAGTCCTTTGCTCACTGATTTTTCTGTTTTCGCTCAGGAAGTAGAAGAAACAATTGGTGAGCGACTTACTGACCCATCTGAAGTTATCAACGTTTTCGAAATGGAAGCAATCGCTCGAGAAAAAATGCCTCCGGCACACTTTGGTTATCTGTCAACTGGCGTTGATAGTGATATTACTCTAAGGGCGAATAGGGCTGGATTCACTCGATTTCAAATAAAACCTCGAAGGCTGGTAGACGTCAGTCAAACTGACACTTCAGTCAACATTTTAGGTACTGAGGCCAGCTCCCCCATTTTTCTCTGTCCTGTTGGCAGCCACGGCGCCTATCATTCCGAGGCTGAATTGGGCACTGCCAGAGCGGCTGCAGCTAAGGGCCACCATATGATCTTATCAACGCAGGCATCAACGCCTATCGAGGAGGTGGCTGAAGCCCGTGGTGCGCCGCTATGGTTTCAACTTTATCCAACCGATCGTTGGGAGTATACGGTAGCTATGTTGCAAAGAGCCGAAGCGGCAGGCTGTACCGCAGTTTGTCTGACTATCGACTTGCCGGGTGGCAGAAATACAGAAACCCAACAGATTTTTACTCGTCAAGATACTCGGACATGCTCTTCCTGTCATACCGGGCAAGCCAAGCCTATATTCGATGGATTGAATATGCGGGGAGTTGGACTGAACAATCCAGCTATGACATGGGATGTCATTGCCCGCATGAAAGACGTAACCGATATGAAAGTATTTATTAAGGGAATTGAAGTCGCGGCAGATTCTGCACTGGCGGTGCAATATGGAGCAGACGGGATTGTTGTTTCTAATCACGGTGGAAGAGCGACGGAAACAGATAAGGGTACTATTGAATGTTTGCCAGAAATTGTAAGTGCTGTAAATGGCCGTATCCCGATCATTATTGATAGCGGATTTCGCCGGGGAACGGATGTCTACAAAGCCCTGGCTATGGGCGCGTCAGCAGTGGGTATAGGCAGGCCTTATTGCTGGGGCTTAGGCGCGTTCGGACAGGCCGGCGTTGAAAGAGTGCTGGATTTGTTAAACAGAGAGCTACTCATCACTATGCAAGGCAGTGGAACACCAACAATCAACTCTATCGGTCCAGACTACGTGAATGACGTCGGGTATAGAGTTCCACGTGGCATACTTGGTAGAGAGTTGCTTTAGTAACAAAAAGTGACGCTTGAAGACGGCAAATCATGTAGGGAGTTGAGTTCAAAATGATGCACCGAATATACCTAAAAGTACATTTTTTGGCTTCCTCAGTTGGAATAGATAAAAGATAACTAACTGAATTTCTGAGTTTTATTTTCAGTTCGGCGGAAGAGAAAGGATCTTTTTCCCAGTTATTGGCACTATTTTTTCTGTTATATAGCGATTGCAAAACTTTCTAAAATCCATACACTCAACAGCCTTCCCAAATAACTGTACATGTGCGGACCTGAAAGATACCTTTAATACTTGCAAAAAGTCCTGCCCATATTGTTAGTGCACTGCACTGGAGTGAGAATA
>JAKUTG010000177.1:0-5008 GCA_022447905.1 Pseudomonadales bacterium
GAAGTATCGACCATCAAAACCCGCTATTCCATTTTTTTTCAGATTTTTTTCAGATTAACTTTTAAGTATGGGGTTGGAAAATGTAATTATTAGGGGAAGGGGAAAGCCTCCCCCGACCCTTTTTATTATGTCGGCAAGTTAGAAACTAAATACTCAGGAAAATTCGCGATCTTCCCACCAAGGGTAGAATTCCGGCATATCTTCGCTAACCTTAAGCGGAAATTTGGCTGTTCGTTTCTCAAGAAAAGACTCTACACCCTCTTTTGCGTCGGCTGCTTTACCAGCAAAGTAAATACCTCGAGAGTCAATTTTGTGTGCTTCCATGGGGTGGTCTGCTCCCAGCATTTTCCACATCATCTGACGAATCAAGGTCACTGATACTGCAGAGGTATTGTCGGCTATTTCTCGGGCTATGACTTTGGCTGCTGCCAGCAAATCGCCTGGCTCGTGAATACTGCGCACCAAACTGCCGGCCAATGCTTCGTCACCCGGAAATACACGGCCGCTATAACACCATTCCAATGCCTGACTTATGCCAACCACTCGCGGCAAAAAATAACTGGAGCAGGCTTCTGGCACTATGCCACGACGGGAAAATACAAAACCGAACTTGGCTTTAGTAGAGCAAAGCCGAATGTCCATAGGCAATGTCATAGTGGCACCGATGCCAACAGCCGCACCATTGATGGCGGCGATAATCGGTTTTTTACATTCAAATATGCGCAGAGTAACGCGACCGCCACCATCACGGTGCAAACCGTCTTCGCGATCATCACGAGCTTCGGCATTAAAAGTATTACCACCGGCTGATAAATCAGCACCGGCACAAAAACCTCGACCAGCACCTGTAACTATAATCGCACGCACATTGTCGTCGGCATCGGCTTTGTCCAAGGCATCAATCAATTCGGCCATCATGTCGCGATTAAAAGCGTTGAGTATTTCAGGACGATTTAACGTTATTAGAAGGACGTTGTCTTCCAGGTCATACAGGATTGTAGAGTAATCCATTAAAAGCTCCCATGTGTTTGGTTAAAAGTTTATAACAAACCTAATGGTGCCCCAGAGCATTGCGCACTGCCAACTAATGCTTATTGGAATTTCCAACAATAAGACAGTCAGTTAGTCTCTCTGTTCCATTGTCTTCATTGTTACCGAAGTTCCCTAAGAGCATCCCCCAGTATCTGCCCTGTCCGGTTATAGCCTTCGGGCATGGGCAGTACATTGTTGGCCTGGACATAACTTTCATAGTCCGCAAGCATTTCAGCAAGTAGGTCCGGTTGCTGCTGAGCCAGGTCTTTGGTTTCGCCTGGATCAGACCTGATATTGAATAAATGCCACTCTGTTTCACTCTGCCCTGTTCGATTTATCACGATTTTGTAATCGGCTTTGAATAAAGCGCTGTTCCCACCTAACTCATAACCTATGGGGTCGGACTCATCATGCACCGGCGAGGAGGCGCCTGCCAGGAACTCAGAGAAGTCGGTGCCAATTATTGGCTCAACTTCCCGGCCTAGCCAACTGCCACCATGATCATCAGCGTCAACCAAGCTAAGAATGGTAGGTGCGAGATCGGTCACAAATACGAACTCACCGGTCATGTCGCCTTGCCTGCTGATGCCCGGACCCGCCATCACCAGCGGTACTCGCAGGCCGCCTTCATTGGCGTGAAACTTATAATAAGTCAGGGGCGAGGCGGCGATCGTGGCGTTGCTGGGGCCAATGGCATTCCAGGAATTGCGCTCACCCAGGGTTTCATAGTCGGAGTTGTAACCGACAATATCGAACCAGGGGGCAAGTGCCGATCCGCCATTAGGTAGAATTATATTGGAGCCTTCGGCGCCATTATCAGAAGTGAACACAAAAATAGTATTGTCATACTCACCAATGCTTTGCAGGTATTCCATTAAGCGGCCAATATGCATGTCCATGGCATCCACCATGCCGGCATACACTTCCATACGCCGAGCATGATGGCGTTGTTGCTCCTCGCTCAAACTGTCCCAGACTAGCGTACCTGGGGTGACCACTGCTTCAGTGCCTGTAGGTATAACACCTGCCCTTTCGGCTGCGAGGCGCCGCTTCTCCCGCATGACTGTCCAGCCTTCGTCATACACACCAGTATACTTGTCTGAAAACTCACGGGGTGCCTGCACCGGCATATGAACGGCCTGGAAAGGGATATAGGCGAAGAAGGGCTGATCGTCTTCGGCATTCGATGCGATAAATTCTATGGTCTTGTCGATGAAATATTCTGATGAATAAAAATCATCAGGCAAGGTGTGCTCTACCCCATCGGCATACCAATTGGCTTGATCGTAGATTGGCAGATAAGTGCGCTGCTCCCAGTTATCTGCTCCGGTATCCGCCATGGCAATGGTGCGATCGAATCCCCGCGCCGAGGGGAGCAATTCCGGTGTATGACCCAAATGCCACTTGCCGGTCATGTAAGTATGGTAACCACCGGCCTGCAGAACATTGGCAAGGGTGATTACCTTATCGTTCAACACACCCTGGTAGTGCTCGTAGGCCATTTGTTCAGCCGGCAGAGCCTCAGGAATATTTGGCACACCGTTCCTATGGCTGTCTACGCCGGTGAGCAACATGGCCCGCGCTGGCGCGCAGCTGCCAGCGGTATGGTAATTCGTGAAAGAAAGACCTTCCGCCGCGAGCCTGGCAATGTTCGGGGTGTTAATCTCGCTGCCAAAAGGGGAGATATCCGTGTAACCAAGGTCATCAGCGAGTATGAGTACGATGTTTGGGTGGTCAGATTGCTGTGCGCTAAGGAGAGCTGGGGTGCTCAACGTGGTGACCAGAGTAAAATGTAGAACTGATGCAATTCGGAAATTCATGTGAACCTAAAATATTTATCATTGAAAACGTAGTAATATCATAAAAATTAAAGGGGTCAGAGTAAAAATTCAATAGCTTTTTACACTCATATTTGGCGAATCCATAGCACACTTTTTAGCACACTCTGATTTCGCGCTTGCAACTAATTGATTTGATGGAGGAACTGGTCGGGAAGGCGTCGACTGAATACCCCTCCTAACCTATGGTTATTAAACAGGTTTAGTTTTTAACTGCCACGAAGTACCGCCAATTCTTTTTGTCACCCTAGTTTTTGACCCCCCCCCTCCGGTTAGAAACTTTTGAGGGTGTGAAATGATACTGAAATTTGTAATTCTAATTTCTTCAGTGGCGCTTTTGAGCGCTTGCATATCCTTTTATGACAAGCCAGTCTTTTAATCTCATCATTCACCCCAATAGATGAGACAAGCTAATAAAAGTCTTATGAGGTATTCCATGTCTTTAACTATGTATGAATGTTCCATCCCGATTTTTCTTCGATATTTGGGCAATCTATCCTCACTTCTTGAAAAGGGAGCAAGCTATGCCAGCGAGAAAGAAATTGAGCATTCGATACTGGTGAATGCCCGGCTCTATCCAAACATGTTGCCCTTATCCCGACAGGTGCAAATAGCATGTGATGCGACCAAGGGTGCTGCCGCCAGATTATCAGGCGTCGAGTCCCCAAAACATGAAGACAATGAAACGACTTTTGAAGAACTGCAGGCTCGCATCGCCAAGACCAAGAGCTTTCTTGAATCTATTGACCAAGCAAACATCAATGGAACAGAAGACAAGGAGGTCGTCCTGCAGGCTGGACCTAAAGAATTCAAGTTCTCTGGGAGAATATTTCTAACAACGTTCGCCTTACCAAACCTACTCTTTCACGTGAGCACGGCCTATAACATTCTGCGTCATAATGGTGTGGATATTGGCAAAATGGATTATCTTGGCGGCGCGTAAATTAATAAGAGGAGAAGCGAACTCGTTTAGATTAAGAATTAGAACAGGATGAATTGCGCACGGAAAAGGGTTAGCTAGTCTTGTTTTCCGATTGCTTTAAGACGAGCCTGAATATGAAGTAATTTTAAGCGTCGCCGAATGTAAAATTCCTCCATGGCTTCAACGCGATAATCAACCTCCTGCGCATAAGTAGGATTCTCAGGCACTGCCTCACGATTTTTTTCATAGGAAGCAATGTGCTTACGAATTGTATTATCCTTGTACAAACCAAGAGTCGGTTCACAAGAATCGCAAACATTGTAGCCGTACAGACTTTTTATTTGAGATTGGTTTGTACTACCACAGGAAAAACAACGCATAGCTTACAAACTTACTTGAAATTAGATTTTTTCAATTTAGCTTTTAAGTATGGGGTTGGCAACTGTAATTATTAAGACAGGAGGAAAGGCTCCCCCGACCCTTATTTATAGGGTCACCCATTAATGAATTTTAGGGGGGTTAGAATTTTCTTTATGGGGGTACTGGTAGCAATAATGTCATAAACTATTGATATATAGTGGATTCCGATTCCGCCCCTGGGCACCATCTTCTTTTCTACCCTTCAATCAAAGTACTCTGACCCCTGACATCTATCGCCCCAACTCAGACACACTCATACTGTTCGCCTGATCAATAATCTTGGCATAAGCTCGTGTAGTAGCTGCAAGACTGGCTGCGGGAATCGCTTCGGCAGTTTCAATATTAGTATGTAGCAAGACCCCAGCCTGCATTAGCACTACTGAAGGAACCAGATCGACTATCGTTCTGATTTCTCCTGCGGGACCACCAGGTTCTGTCCAGCGAGGAATCCCGAAATCAGCGAAGGACTGCAAAGCTAGATGCCTTAATCGATCTGAGCCATTTACTTGCCAGAAGAAAGGCCCGATGGAATTGGTAGAGCACAGTTCGTCACCCCAACGATCAACCAACGCATAACCAGTGTGCTCTGCGTTAATTAGAAGCGCTGCATTATCCAGGATTGAGTCACGATTCTCGTAAAGCCAATTGTGCCCAGTTCTTGCCAGGTTGTGGTGCCCGGAAGTACCTATGATCTCTATCGTTCTTTTGCGCTCAGCCTTCGACACTTGGGCAAAGTGGTGCATAAGCTCCAGGGCAGTGGCAACTCCGGCGGCATTATCACTGGCTCCCTCAAAAT
>JAKUTG010000178.1:0-4974 GCA_022447905.1 Pseudomonadales bacterium
TTTTTCGACGCCCAAAAGTCATTCAGCTTGAAGCTTTACTGGACTAGAGTAATCAGGGTTATTATGCTTCGCTACCGACTAGGTGCTTTCTCGGAGTTCACAAGAACTCCCTGTTTAACTCGATCTCCAAAAAGAAAGGGGCGTATCATGCAAAAAACACAGTTTCTATCACTTCCATTACTGCCGTGGATGAGCGCTTTTCTGATAGCTCTTCTAGCAGCATGTAGCCCGGAAACTAGCGAAACCTCAGATGTGAATGAAACACTCGCTAGTGAGTTAGGAGCAACTTTAGACCCAAATGATGTGGCTGAGGCTTTGGTGGTCAGCACCACTCACTGGCTAAACGATGCTCCTATAGGCAACGGTATGGGAGCAGTCACCACCGAATTACTATCGCAACCACAGAGTGATAATCCGGAGCACTGGCTTCAATATGGGGGCGACTATAGCAACAACCGCCATAGCCCTATTACCGAGTTATCTCCCGAAAATGTGGATCAGCTGCAATTTGCCTGGGGATTCCCGACGGGAACAATGGGTCAGTTCGCGACGTCACCGGTGGTCTATGACGGCATCATGTATGTCACCTCCTCCTATAACAGATTGTTTGCATTGGATGCGGCTACCGGGCAACTCTACTGGCGTTATGATCATCCACAACCGGAAGACTTACGAATATGCTGTGGGCCCGCCAATCGCGGCGTTGCCATAGTTGACGACAAGGTATTGATGGCAACCCTGGATGCCCGGCTGCTGGCTTTTGACAGAAAGTCAGGCGAAATTCTGTGGAATACGGAAATCATAGAGTACTTTCGGGGATTCAGCGCCACTTCGGCACCACTTATTGTCAAAGACATGGCCATTATCGGAATCGCCGGTGGTGAATACGGAGTACGTGGCTTTTTCGATGCTTATAACGTTAACACCGGTGAGCTTGCCTGGCGGCACTACACCGTTCCCGCCGAGGGAGAACCCGGTTTTGAGTCCTGGTCTGGTAACTCCTATGAGACCGGGGGCGCACCGGCCTGGACCATCGGTTCCTATGACCCTGAACTGGATCTGCTTTACTGGACTACCGGCAACCCGGCCCCGGATTGGAACGGCGACGCGCGTCTCGGCGATAACCTATTCTCTGACAGCGTGCTGGCACTGAATCCCGATACCGGTGAACAACAGTGGTACTACCAGTTTACACCACATGATGTGTGGGACTACGACGGTAATACTCATCTATTCCAAGCCGATCTCGACGTGAACGGTGAAACCGTTAAAGCTCTAGTGCAGGCCAACAGGAATGGTTTCTTTTACGCTATAAACCGCGAAAACGGCGAGTTTATTCAGGCAACCAGTTACATGGAGCAACTCAACTGGGCAACCGCGATGGAATCAAGTGGTCGACCTGTAGTAAACCCTGAAGCAATACCCCCGTAAGAGCCCACCTATCTAGTCTGCCCAGGAGCTCTCGGTGGTATGAACGGATCCGTTTCAGGCTCCCTAAACCCCGACCTAAACTTGGTATTTATCCCGGTAATTGAGAGCTGCCAGCTCATGCAAAAAGGGATTAGCATGCATTTCGAGGGGCTGTTTTTTACCGGCGGACTTCCTATCGCGGTTGATTCTGCTGATGCCTCCGCATACGGTCACATCACCGCAATGGATTACCAGACAGGCGAAGTGCGATGGCGGTTTATGGATCCTCAACCCATGATGGCAGGGACATTGAGCACAGCAGGTGGTTTAGTTTTCACTGGCAGCCAAACTGGTCATGCATTCGCATTAGATGCAGAAACAGGCGAGGAATTATGGCGATTCAGACTGGGTGGTGGAATTCGTAGCCAACCAATTGCTTATCAGTTAGATGGAGAAGCTTATGTAGCTATTGGTTCTAGTAATTTTCAGGGTATTGCCGCTTTCGCTGGCGGTGATGTTTCTATACCTGAAGGGGGCCACTTGTATGTATTTAAGCTGGGAAACTAGACTCAGTTTAAATCTCATCTAGGTAACGAACTACCCATGCGTAGTAAGTTGATTTATATAATCTTCGTTGTCAGTCTGCTTATGGCCGGGATACTGCTGGCCATAGGCCTGGCAGAACCGGTTACAAACGCAAGTGGGGGGCCTCACCCTGAATTTCCCGGCATGCAAATCGGAGGTGACGGTATTGCCCGGATTGAACAAATCGGGAACCTGGGATTTGCTTTCCAGTGCCTGTTGCTGATCCTGATTGTCTTGTTATCACTACTGGGCATTTCCGAACGTTACCGCTCAAGACATCTACTCGTTTATATGAGTGGCACGACATTTTTAACTCTATTCATCGCCTGGCAGATGTATTCGTCGCATTTGCAATACCTGGAAACCGGCAATACAGGCTATTTCCTGGGATTTCCCATCGCAACTGCATGGGCGGTATATGGCACTTGGCTAGGCGCCATTCCGCTCGTAATCCTGTACAGCGTGGGATTTCATAAATATATTTACACGCCGGAGGACGAAAAACAGTACAAAAAACTCTTAATCGCGAAAGCTGACAAAACAGAGCAAGCGGACCGCCAATTTCATGGAAGCGTATAGGCAGGAAATAATTGTCGGCAGCGTCGTCGTGTACATGATCTTCTGTATACTAACGGGCCTGTGGGCAATGCGCCGCACCCACAACACCAGCGACTTCTTCATCGCAGGTCGCAGTCTGGGACCAATAGTAGTTGCTCTGGCACTCTTCTCTAGCACCTTGAGCGGATTCGGCTTTGTAGGCGGGCCAGGCCTGGTCTATTCGGTCGGCGTTACCTCGTTCTGGATGGTGGTGATCTCCTCGACCGGCTATGCCGTGGGCTTCTTTTTGGTGGCCAAGCGGATTCGAATGATTGCCGAGCTCAGGGACTGTATTTCCCTGCCTGATGTTGTTGCCGCACGCTACGGCAGTCAATCGGTCAGATTCCTGATTGCCATAACTATTGTACTTGGGGTAATGGGCTACCTGGCAACTCAGATCCTGGCAATGGCAGTTGTGATGCAGGCGATTTTAGCAGGGACGGAGACGTTTGCTGAAGTCGGGTTAGTGACCTGCGTTGTCATCTCTTCGGCTGTGCTCGTCTTTTATTGCGTAACTGGTGGGATCATCGCTTCGGTCTACACCGACGTTGTGCAAGGCACCATCATGATTATTGCCGGGGCCTTGATCCTGTTCACTGCCATTTCAGTTTTCGACGGCGGCATGCAGGAAGCTTCTTCCATTATTCTTGCCGATGATGCCGAGGCCATTATGCCATACGGGGCGGCAGGTATAATTGCATCTCTAGGTTGGTTCTTCGTGTTTGGCCTGGGTATGGGCGGGCAACCTCATATCATCACCAAGATGATGATGAACAAAAATATGAGTGATAACCGAACGATTTTGCCTATGGCTCTCTTTGGTTACATCATGGCGGCTCTATTGTGGATTTCCATCGGCATTATCATGCGCGCAGCAGTAATCGACGGCGTAGTAGATCCCTTGTCTCTACCGGATGATGCCGCCTCCATGTTCCTGACGGTATTTGCAAACCCGCTTCTCGCCGGTGTCGTGTTCGCCGGTTTATTCGCAGCCATCATGTCGACTTCAGATGCCTTTCTCAACATCGGGACAGCAGCCATCATCCATGACATCCCCAGGGCAATTGGAGGTCGCAGTGTCCAAAACGAATTGTTCTGGGCCCGTGTAGTTACTGTTTTACTAGCAATCGTAGCAGCCAGTTTTGCCCTCTATTCCCATTTCAGGGATGCTACCTTGGTTGCCATTCTCGGTGCATTCGGCTGGGGAACCTTTGCCGCTTCTATATTCCCAGTCGTGGCAGTGGGGTTGAACTGGAAGGGTGCAACAGTGCCAGGCGCAATCACTGCTATTATTGCTGCCTTGCTTATCAATTTTGTAACTCAGCTCGCGGGTTATACCTTACCCTACGGTATCAGCGGAACTCTAGTGGCCTTCGCTTCCTCCATGGTGTTGTTTATCGGCGTGTCAATGCTAACCAAACCACTCAAGCTTGCTCCCGACATCGATCAAATGATGAATATTTAGCGGACTAAAGATCACGTCATTGATTCTCCAGTAACTTCGCCAAAACCTGATGAGCAAAGGTAAACTATTCAGTTATCTTTCAGTCAACCGTTAGTATCTGAGAGACCATACTTGCCCCGTGCGAATGTTTTAGACATGCAAAAGGTATTTCTACCGTTTTTTTGTGCTTGCTGCTGTTTTGCCTCCGGTGTTTTACATGCGGCTTCCTCTTGTATCGGTGAGCAGTATGAAACTGAAAACGGTAACTGCTACCCGGCCTGGTATGGCCAGACCACAAGTGGAGCCTATTACACCATTGCCAAACCTGAAGGTTGGGCTGAAAAAGATGGCTTGGTAATATGGAATCATGGCTTCCAGAGTTTCCTGACTGGATTTGAAGCCACTGACCTTTTTTCAATTTTAAACCCGTCATGGGCTGGATATTACTCTGGCGAAGTACAAGCGAAGCCAGGGCTTGGCCCCTATGCCGAGACCATATTGGCAGAAGGTTATGCCATGGCTGCCTCGAGTTACAGTCAGACCGGTTGGGCAGTATTTGATTCCCATGTATCCAACAGTGAGCTATATGATCGCTTTCTAGGTATCGTGACTGAGGAATCTCTCGGTGCTCCGGGACAGTTCTACATAATAGGTGGATCACTGGGTGGAATTGTCACCATCAGGGACATAGAAGCAGACCTCGTTCCTGATCCCGACGGTGCCCTGATTTTGTGCGGAGCCGTGGCCGGTTCAGAGAACTGGTATGAGGCTTTCGATTTGCGCATGATTTACGAGGCCATTTGTGACAGCGTTCCCGGGGCCGGCTTGCCTCAGCCGTGGTACGAGCGACCCGAGCTCCTGTTTGGCGAGGTGGAGTTTCTTGACTCCCTGGACAAATGTACAAAGATCAGTTCCAGACTACTTATCGACGAAAATGA
>JAKUTG010000179.1:0-4891 GCA_022447905.1 Pseudomonadales bacterium
GCGAAACTCGGGTAGCTGGGCCGCCAGGGCGAACACCTTCAAGTGGTGGAAAACACGATCGATGTCCACAACTTGGTCGTCTGCACGCTTTGCTCTTGCTATCCTTGGACTGTGCTCGGACTACCACCTGTGTGGTACAAGTCTGCTCCCTATCGATCCCGCGCAGTAAGCAATCCTCGCTCTGTCCTTACCGAGTTTGGAACCAAGCTAGATTTGGGGGTTAAGATACGCGTGTGGGATTCTACTTCTGAAATAAGGTACTTAGTACTGCCTATGAGGCCTCCAGAAACGGAAGGCTGGACTATAGAGCAACTAGGGGAGCTTGTAACTCGAAATTCAATGATAGGTGTCGAGCAGGTCAAAGTCCCAGATGGAGATAGCTGATGCAGGGAGCTCATGATCTTGGAGGCAAACACGGACTGGGATTTATAAAACCAGAGCCAGAGAACGAAGAGCCGGTTTTCCATACGGATTGGGAACGGAAGGTCTTTGGATTGACCATGGCGGCCGGAATGTTGGGGAAATGGAACATTGATGAATCCCGTTATTCCCGAGAGTGTCAGCACCCTATCGATTATCTCAGCCATTCCTATTACCAAAACTGGTTGGCGGGGTTAACGAAGTTACTGATTGAGAAAGATCTGATTAGCGAGGAAGAACTGAAAGCTAATAGCGTCAGCCCGTCTGCCACCTTGCATGGCGAACTCAGAGTACCATCACCGCAGGACGCAGAGAAAATCCTGACATCAGGAGGTTCCTCTTTGTTGGAGTCAGCTAAGGAGCAGGCCTTTTCTATTGGAGATAGCGTCAGAGTTCGAAAAAACCACACTGCTGGACACACTCGGGCTCCCTCCTATGTACAGGGCTCAACTGGTACGATCTTCAAATGCTCCGGTTGTCACGTTTTTCCTGACACACATGCTAAGGGGATAGAAGGGGGCGAACATCTCTATACCGTGTGTTTCACCGGCCAATCTTTATGGGGGATTCCGGCCAGCAATTCAGAAGTGCTGATTGACCTCTGGGAACCTTATCTGGAGGCTGCCGAATGACAAAGCAGCTTTTCCCACAGCAGCCAGGTGATAAGGAGGGTCCCGTCTTCAACGCTCCCTGGGAAGCCCAGGCTTTCAGTCTGGTCCTAGCTTTACATGAGCAGGGGTTATTTGCTTGGAAAGAATGGACTAGTGAGCTGAGCCAGGCGATCGGTCGGGCTCAGACATCCGGTGATCCTGATCTGGGAAATACTTATTACCAGCACTGGTTATATGCTCTCGAAAAGCTGGTTACGCTAAAAGGGTTATCTGATCCCCACGAAATTGACGAAAGAACAGCCAATTGGCGCAAAGCCTATCTCAATACGCCCCACGGCAGCCCCGTTGAGTTAAGTGCTAATAAAGGATAAATGTTGCGATTGTTTACAATTCACTATGACCTGGTTTGGCCGAGGAAGGAATGTTACTGCTTGCTATCGGCCTATGTAGCGATTTTACTTCCTGATTTTTAGCTATCGCTGAGGTGGATACCAATTACTTCTGCGATACTCGATACCGCTTCCCTCGAGTTCCTTTTCGAAAAGGTCAAGGCTTTGTGCAACGGTTAATCCTCCTGGCAATTCGGGGCTGACAAAGTCTGGATTATCCAGCTGCCGGGCCCAGCCCTGATCGTAGTGATAGGTATAGACGACATCGGGGTTAAGAATCTTTGTACACTCGGCCGCCGCTGAAGGGGTCATTCGACCGCGGGGTATATTCAGAGGCATGAAAGCCACGTCGATTCCTGCAAGCGCCTTAACTTCGTCAACACACTCGGTTACTCCCGCAAAAAATAGCCGCTTCCCTCCAAGAGTTACAACGTAACCATTAGCGTCTCCTTTTGGGTGTTCGGGAGCGCCAGGAATAATGTCATATGCAGCGATCGCTTCAATAGTGACGCCCGACAAGACAATAGTGTCACCATTAGCCATCACAACTCCGTCCGGGATTTGTGACAAACCATTCGTTGCAATAACCACACTAGTATTGCTTAGGCTGAGTTTTTCGATAGCATCCGCATCCAGGTGATGACCGGGACTGTCTGTGACAAGAATCAACTGAGCAGACATAGCGTTGCTTAAGCCGATAATGCCCCAGGGATCGATCTGCATAATGGTGTCTAGGTACTCAACCTGCACACTGGAATGAACCAGTGGGGTAATCAGAATTTCTCCCTTTTCGGCCGGGAAGTTATCGGCAATTGCAGACGTTGCCAAGGACCAGTAAACGGTGAAAACCGCGAGTAGAATTCGACTCGTAGTGTTGAAGGTGGTTTGAATACTAGTTGGCGATGCGTGCATTTGGTTCCTTAGCTCATCGTTTTATAAGGTTCGAGTTAGCAGTATAAGCTGTTACTTTTCCGCTTGGAAATAGGCAGTTGCTAATTATCGTATACCGACTTTAGGGATCGAAAATTTGAGACCTGCAATATCCGGTGCCCTGACCTAAATAGGCTTGCACCTAGCATCCAGAGGCGGATATAGTGGGAGTAGACATCAATTAATTGATATTTGCAGCGAATGAGGAGCTACCCCATGCGCGACAAGAGAAAACAGGGCAGAAATTCCGGAGCGATACCGGAACAAGACTCTGACGTTAAATATTTTAACCCTGAATCACAATCCCGACGCGACTTTTTGGAAGGCACAGGGGCTACCGTGGTTGCTGGTGCAGCAGCGACAGTACTTGGCATTCCTGCAGCCAGTGCCCAGCAAACGGGCAGTATTGCCGCCAGAACAGCAATCACCCTGGTTGTTAATGGTGCTCGCCACAGTGTCGAAGTGGAAGATCGCTGGACCCTCGCTGAACTGCTACGTGATCGCCTGGATCTGACAGGTACTAAGATTGGTCGTAATCGCAGCGAATGGGGAGCGTGCACTGTCCTGATGAACGATCAGCCAGTGTACTCCTGCAGTCAATTGGCGGTGTGGGCGGATGGAGCCTCTATCCAGACTGTTGAGGGGCTTGCCCGAAACGGCCAGCTATCCCCGGTCCAGGAGGCTTTTGTTGAAAACAACGGTCCTCAATGTGGATTTTGCACACCGGGTCAACTGATGACTGCTACGGCACTTCTAAATAGTAATCCCAGTCCGAATTCAGTAGAGGTGAGGGAGGCAATGGTAGGAAATCTTTGCCGCTGTTCTAACTACAACGCTATCGTTGAAGCGGTTGTGGCTGCTGGAGAAGGGGAGAACCAGGGAGGTGTCGTATGACAGAAGTTACACGCGAAGGCCTTGAGCCATTATCGACTATAGGCAACAGTACAAATCGTATTGATGCGGTTGAGAGGGTCACCGGTGAAGCCAAGTTTACCCGGGATTGGAAATTGCCGGGCATGTTATATGGACGCGTTCTGCGCAGCCCTTATCCGCACGCTCGCATTGTAAGTATCGATACCCGCGAGGCCGCTCGTCTGCCTGGCGTGCAAGCCATTATCACTAGCGAAGATGCCAAGGTGGTTTGGGGGGCAGGTTCCGTTAATGGTGGACGGCAATACAATGACCCGACCAAGGAAGCTACTCTGCATCGTCGTTATATCTTTAACAACCCGGTTCGTTTTGTGGGCGATTCAGTGGCCGCTGTCGCAGCTACAGACCGTCACATTGCGGAAGAAGCTTTGTCCCTTATCGAAGTTGAGTACGAAGAGTTGCCATTTGTGCTGGAACCCGAAGAGGCTCTGGAAGATGGAGCGCCTCAAATTTGGCCAGAGGGCAATTTGTGCCCGGATTTCGGTGGAAATATAGACCCTATGATTTCCGATGTCGGAGATGTTGACGCAGGATTTAACGAGTCTGATCAGATATTTGAAGAAAGGTACGAGACGGGATTTATTCATAATGCCCAGATGGAACCTCGTTGCTCGTTAGCGAGCTGGGAAGGCGAGAAGCTCACGCTATACACTCCCTCACAGGGTATCTCCAACTGTCGTCATGACACTGCTCGAGATCTTGGTCTGGAAGATCATCAGGTTCGTGTCATTTCTAAGTACATGGGAGGCGGTTTTGGCAACAAAAATCAAAACCAGGACGCTGATCTTGTCGCAGCGACACTTTCCCGGAGATCCGGCGCTCCTGTTATGTTGGAGTTTTCGCGTCGGGAAGACTGGTTGGGTGTTCATGGGCGCTGGCCCACCGTGCAGTATTACAAGGTTGGCGTGAAAGACGATGGAACCGTCACGGCGATGCAGATGCGTGCCTACAGTGGAATGGGACCTTACCGCAAGAATTCAGGTGGCATCAGTGGAATGGATGCCTATGCCTGCCCCAATCGTTACAGAGAAATTAACCCGGTCTATACCAATCGAACGACTTCCGGAAACTTCCGAGCGCCGTCTGAGCCCCACGGCTTTTATGGTGTAGAAAGTATGATGGATGAGGTCGCGTACAAGCTCGGCATGGATCCGGTGGAGTTCACCCTCAAGAACATGCGTCGGCCTACCGAAGACAGACCGTTTACTAACTATTCGTTAGATGAGGTCATAGAAACCGGTGCTCGACAGTTTAATTGGCAGGCACGCCGACGAGTGACTCCAGGTTCCGATGAAGGTCCGATCAAGCGCGGAGCAGGATTCTCCTTCATGATGTTCCGATCAGGACTCGGAACCAGCAGTGCCATCGTGCGAGTGAATGCTAATGAAGAGTACACTCTCTTTGTAGGCGTTACTGATATCGGCCCAGGCGCTAAGACGACGATGGGCATGATTGCAGCTGAAGCACTCGGTGTTCCTTTGTCTCAGGTTGAAGTCGTATCTGGTGATACAGATCGCTGCCCATATTCTGTTGGTGAATCCGGTAGTCGCACCACTATCATGACGGTATATGCTGTTGTGCAGGCAGCCGAGAATCTCAAACAGCAGATTG
>JAKUTG010000018.1:0-19655 GCA_022447905.1 Pseudomonadales bacterium
GCGCCGGATGAATTTCACACTGAACCACGTATCCAGGTAATGAAGTAACTGAAATGTCACCATAGTTTTCTTTCATTCCAAATACCTTTAACACTTCTTTGGCAAGAATATACAGACTATTGGTCAGCAGTTCTTGTAAAATCCTCTAGCTAGGTAAGTTTCGAGGCATGTTAGAAAAATTAGCTTGTCGGACCATCTTTAGGAACCTTTGGATAACTTGTGAGTGTAATCAAATTTAAAAGACCGCCTACTAAAGCGCCGGAACCAGCCAGAAAACGGAAGTGGTTGCGATTCGTCACCGCTGCAAGCTTATTCGACGGGCACGATGCAGCTATTAATATTATGCGCCGCATTCTGCAGGCGAGTGGCGCCGAAGTTATTCATCTCGCACATAACCGCTCCGTACATGAAATCGTTGAAGCGGCCATCCAAGAAGATGTTGATGCCATTGCCATAAGCTCTTATCAGGGCGGACACGTAGAATACTTTAAGTACTTAGTCGATAAGCTACAAGAACTGGAAGCATCCCACATCAGGATCTTTGGCGGTGGCGGCGGTGTAATTGTTCCTGCAGAAATCGAAGAGCTCCAAGCCTATGGAGTGACCCGTATATACTCCCCCTCCGATGGTCAAGCAATGGGTTTACAGGGCATAATCGATGACATACTACGACACTGCCAAATGGGTGCGCATCGTCCCCCTCCAGTTGACCCAGCTGAACTGACCGAAGGTGACAGTCTGCTACTTACCCGAGTTGTCTCAGCAATTGAGAATGGAGACTACTCTCAAACGCAAATGGATGAGCTTACCTCCAGAAGTAAAAAGACAAAACAGACGCCCATTCTCGGCATCACTGGAACTGGTGGCGCGGGAAAATCTTCCATTACAGACGAGATTATTAGGCGATTTCGGCAGGATAGTGGCGATTCCCTAACTATCGCGGTGCTCGCTATTGACCCCACACGAAAAAAAACAGGCGGTGCTCTATTGGGTGACAGGATCAGGATGAATGCAATTAATCATCCGAACGTCTTTATGCGTTCCATTGCTACCCGTAATGTAGCAGTCGAAATCCCGGAAAACCTGAATGAAATTCTAAACGCAGTCAAACTTGTAGGGTTTGACCTTATCATCGTCGAGACTCCCGGTATTGGTCAGGGCGACGCAGGTATTGTTCCTTTCGTGAGCACTTCTCTCTATGTCATGACTTCGGAATTCGGAGCTGCCAGCCAGTTAGAGAAAATCGACATGCTAGACTACGCCGATTTCTTTGCCATTAACAAATTTGAAAAAAAAGGAAGCGAAGATGCACTGCGAGATGTAGCAAAGCAGGTACAAAGAAACCGCGAATTATTTTCACAGACACCATCAGACATGCCCGTATTTGGGACTATTGCTTCAAATTTTAATGACGACGGAATCACAGCACTCTACCAGGCACTGTTACCCCATCTAAAAACTCAAGGCTTGCGTGATTTTAAATCGCTCCTCGCGCAGGTTAAGACCAAGACATCCACCCAACGCACCTTGATTATTCCTGAACGAGAACAACGCTATTTGGCCGAAATTGCCGAAGAAGTTCGCCGCTATCATCACTATGTAGACACGCAATCAAAACTTGCTCGGGAGAGACAACAACTGTTGGCAACCAAACACATGATTGAAGAAACAGGCAAAGACGGTTCCGGACTAGATGATCTTATCCATGAAAGAGAAAAAGCAATGGATACTGGTGCTAAACAAATACTAAAAACCTGGCCACAAGTAAAAAAAGACTACGCTGGCAACGAGCATGTAATGAATGTTAAAGGCCAAGAGATTAATACAGTTCTAACCCGAACTTCCCTATCAGGCACTCCTATCCCCCGGGTTGCTCTACCTCGGTATGAAGATCACGGCGAGCTACTGAAATGGATATTACTGGAGAACGTGCCAGGTAAATTTCCTTTTACTGCAGGAGTATTTAGATTCAAGCGTGAAACTGAAGATCCCACGCGCATGTTTGCGGGCGAGGGTGATGCCTTCAGAACCAATCGTCGCTTTAAGCAGTTATCAGAACATTCCGATGCTAAAAGATTATCTACAGCGTTTGATTCTGTGACTCTGTATGGCTTCGACCCCGCCATCCAACCTGACATCTTCGGCAAAGTTGGAAATTCCGGCGTATCCATCGCCACACTTGACGACATGAAGGCTCTATATGACGGCTTCGACCTATGTAATCCATCTACTTCTGTGTCAATGACGATTAACGGACCGGCACCCACTATCCTGGCCATGTATCTGAACGCAGCTATCGATCAGCGTGTTAATGCCTTTGTTGAAGAAAATAATAAACAACCAAATGAGAAAGACTGGGATGAGATCAAAGCCCACACATTGGAATATGTGCGTGGGACGGTACAGGCAGACATCCTCAAAGAAGACCAAGGACAAAACACCTGTATTTTCTCCACCGATTTCAGCCTGAAACTAATGGGCGACATACAAGAATATTTTACTGCCAACAAAATACGTAATTTCTATTCTGTATCAATCTCTGGTTACCATATTGCCGAGGCTGGTGCCAACCCAATTTCACAACTGGCCTTTACCCTTTCTAATGGCTTTACATTAGTTGAAGCGTATCTTGCACGAGGCATGAAAGTTGATGACTTTGCCCAAAACTTATCGTTTTTCTTCTCTAATGGAATGGATCCGGAATATACAGTCATGGGCAGAGTGGCTCGACGCATTTGGGCTACTGCAATGCGTTTTCGCTACGGCGCAGACGAGCGTAGCCAGAAGCTTAAGTACCACATTCAAACTTCGGGTCGCTCGCTGCATGCCCAAGAAATGTCATTTAACGATATACGTACGACACTACAGGCTCTGATCGCCATCTATGACAACTGCAACAGCCTCCACACCAATGCCTATGATGAGGCCATCACTACACCGACCGAAGAATCGGTCCGAAGGGCTATAGCAATCCAGCTCATCATCAACAAGGAGTGGGGCTTGGCTAAGAATGAGAATTCAAACCAAGGATCCTTTATTGTCGAAGAGCTCACCGATCTTGTTGAAGAGGCCGTACTCAAAGAATTCGAACGCATTTCCGACAGAGGAGGAGTGTTAGGAGCTATGGAAACAGGCTACCAGCGTGGCAAAATTCAGGATGAGTCTATGTACTACGAACACCGCAAGCACGATGGCAGCCTGCCTATCGTTGGTGTAAACACGTTTTTGAATGCCGAACCGGATGAAAAAATAGACCTCAAGCTTGCCCGATCAACGCAGGAAGAGAAAAAGAGCCAGATCTCTAGGCTTAAGGCATTCAAATCGCGGAACGCAAAACATTCAGAAGAAGCTCTGCGAAACCTAAGTAACGCCGCTAACAATAATGAGAACGTCTTTGCCGAATTGATGAACACCGTCCGCTATTGTTCATTGGGCCAAATAACTAATACTTTCTTCGAAGTGGGCGGTCAGTATCGCAGGAATATGTAGCCCTGTTTATACCCTTTGGGTGTGCGATGGATGTGTAATGGGTTTCGTAAAAATTTGAATCAAATTACTCTGCCCCTTAGGTTTCTGGCCCACTAGTCTATCAGGCGATAGCCCGAAGGGGTGTACTCGATCGAACTGGGGAAATCCAACTCCTCAATTTTTGACCGCCCCACAAAGACTGCATCTTCAGCTGCTCTGCTTCCACCATATCTGCGCATAAACTCACTTTCAGCTTCACGGTCTGGTATTTGACCTGTCAGTGCCATACGAACAATTTTGGCGACTTCTTCGGGGTTGTCGCGCTGAGGATAGTGGCCTGCCGTCGGTAGAATCCAGAAGCTACTCTCAACCTCTCGATCGTTTAGATAGGTATCCCATACATGGTTGGGAATCCGAATAGGATTGACGTTGTCCGTCAATCCCCACAGATAAGCTACGGGTACTGGGCTGCGTAGCAGATTCTCCAGCCAACGGGTCTCATTTGCCTGGCGTTCTAACAAGTAGCGGCCAACATAGAGCAGTGAGATGTTACCTTGGTTGAAAGCGAAGATATCGGAAAAAGCCAGCGATTCCGGTTCGCCTTCTGTGCGCCGCGGTTGAGCTGATCGAGCTTGTATCATTCGCTCACCGGCGTCGGCATCGAGTAAAGACAATTGAAATGGCACTAGGTTGGCGAGTGGGAGAAACATGCCACTGTTGGATAAAAAATGATAATTAACCGTGTAGCCCGGGCTGGGGTTATCCAGGTAATTCCCGAGAAAAGCGAGGCCGATACTCACACCACGATCATGTGTAAAGAGTGCGAAATCCTCGAACCCGACTACCTCGCGAACGAAATGGTCCACAATCTCAGCATTCTCAGCCAGCATATAATTGTAGCCATCAAGCGGCTTATCGGAGAATCCGGAACCGGGAAAATCCAACGCAGCAATATGATACTCGTCTTCAAGATAGGGGATCATCTTGTAGTAATCGAAACTAGAATTAGGGAAGCCGTGGATCAACACCAATTTCGGTTTAGATTCGTCTCCCCAGGTCCTGTAGAAAACATTTACCTTGGCAGCGTTATTGTCTTCTGTAGTCGATGTCCATTCGAAGTAATCGCCACCAACATACCAGTCGTTGGCCAAGTCCGAGTAAAAAACAAATTCGCTGTCCTGGGCGACGCTTAGCCCATTAACAAGAAGGAAGACGAGCACGGGAAGCCTGCGAAATAAGGAACTTCTCATAGAATAACTCTCGAAATTGTTTGATTAACGAGTCAAAAAGAACGTGGATACTACCATATCAGCAGAAATCTCAAACCTCGATTTGACCAGTGTCGTGGTATTCCTGTCGAACTATTCTGATAGACAGCGGACATGAGGGTAGCGCCAAAATCTATCATTGCGTCGGGAATAAAGGAAATCTGGACTAATTCCTGTCTTTTACCAGAAGCAAAAAAATTTGAGTAGTCGGTAAACAAGAAGACAAAACGGCAAAGAACGCTACAGACAATATAGAGATAAGTACTATCGCACTAAATGAGGAGAACGGTTCCCTTTAGCTGTCGGGATTTATTGCTTTTCCCCGAGCATAAAAAAGGGCGGTCAATCCGCCCTATTTTCATTGGTTAGCCTATTCTGACACATTTACCGTAACCCAGGCATCGTGGTAGAGACCCCCATCATCTGCTCGACCCCAGAGAATGTACTCACCGGGTTCACTGAACATAGCAGTCACTTCATAAAGGCTATCTTCCGGAATAGGAGGTGCCAACCAGAGTGCACCCCAAGGTGAGTTGGCACTAGTACGGGTATCTTCCCAGACCTTTACCTGGGGAGGATCGAATGTAACATCGCCGGGGCCACGCCACTTGTTCCAAGAGTAAAATAGGCCATTGACTTTGTTCACAGTCACATTTATCGGCGGTGACATCAAGCGCCGTTTCTGGATAGCTTCAGCCGTAATAAAAGCGGCCGCCAGACTACCCCCTTCAGTTAATTCGACAAACCGACGCGCTTCTTCAACCAGGTCCGTCGGCTTCGGTAACCCATCATCGGCGAGCTGAGTACGTAAATTGAGCGCCTCACCCACTGCCGCTGCCCGGATACTATCACCTTGAACTGTGACTACTGGAGGCACATTAGCTCGAGATTCAGGGCTTGAAGTACCAGCGCCAAGTGACCCTGTCTCTGAAGCGATTATCATGTTGTCGACAAGGTAATCCGGCTTCAGTGTGGCATAGGCTTTGCGTTCTACCCCGTTGACATTGAGTGTCCACACCAATTCTCGTTCGCCCCAATCAGAAGGAACAGCAACTTCAAAAGTAAAGCGATTACGGCGCGGCAAAAAATGGGTAGGTTGGCCTCGGTCCATGTCACCTGGAGAGAAATTATTGTTCTCTCCTACGGGCATATCCGGAGTTTCTTCCCAGTTCTCGTTCATGTAGCCGAACATCATGTTAAAAGTGCCATCATCATTTGGGCGCCAACCTTCAAATGCTGGCTCTATGTGTCGGCCCTTACTGTAAGTCTGCGCAAACACAGGATTTGCACATAAAACAGTTAACAGAATTCCGGCAATTATCTTGAACACTAACCTGCTTCTTGTTAGTTCGAATATTTTCATACTTTTCCGCCTCTCGTCTTAGGACTAATTTACCGATCAATCAGACGCCGGAGACTGCTCGGACATCGGTGCCACTAAAGGAGCACCACACAGCGGACAGCCGATTACATGATCGTTCGGTCCCAGGTTTAAAACTTGACGTCGATTTTCCATCTCAGCGAAGAACTGCTCTTCATTCATCTTTACGCGCATACCGAGATCGATAAACATATTGGTTACAGAGCGATTACCTGACCCCTGCCAATTCCGAGGATCGGGTACGTTTGGATTTGTATCCGTATTATTCATATAACCAACAATATGCAGAATAGTGCCTTTGGGCAGCAAAGGAGCTGCTTGGTCTTCGTAGGCATATCCCCTTACCCAGTTATGGTCATAACCAACACAGGAAAGGGTTTCTACTGAGTATCCCCAGATTGCTTCCAGACACATACGTTCTCCTGGTGCATGCAGGTGTGGCTCAAAAGTGACAATCTTTGTGTGATCCTCGAGCACTTTGTATGCGTGCAATTCTTGATCGTTTTCACTCCCTGCTATACTTATATCTACCCCGTTACCAAGTCCTAGTATCGATCGCTCATACTTCGGTTCGTAGCCCTTAGGATGAAACCGAAATCCTATTTCTAAATGGCCTGTAGTGTCCTGACCATTGGAATGTATGTGTACCGAGTTAGAATATATGTAAGTTCCGGCGCGCAGCAGACGGCCCCCATCTTCATCGAATATGTCAGGATTACGGCCAACTTCATGCACAGGCCATCCTGTGGTGGACCCCTCGACGCGTTGTCCGGTTTCATCCAATTCTGCCGTACTCCAGATCATGTGGTGAAAAATGTAGCGACCGCCTACCGTGGCCCGGCCAGTTCCAATCTGATTATTGACGTCATTAATTTCAACGATTTCCACTGATTTAACGTAACGGTCCTCTTCCAGCCCTACAGGAATCCGATCAATTTCGCCCCACCAGTCCGGTGTTCCCTCTAGTTTAGTCACATCGTTTGTTTTGACAATTAAATCAGGGTCACCCGCAGTCCATTTAAGGCTGTCGTCAAACACAAGGGGTTCTGGGGCGTTAGCTAGATTGCCCTTGGGGGCACCACTGTGAGCCCAGCTGGAAATAGCGGCAAGTTCTTCATCACTAAGAGAAGGGTCCTCTTTGTAACTCTGAATGCCGATGTCCTTCTCCATATACCAAGGCGGCATAGCGCCGGCGCGATCGCGTAACCCAGTCTTGTATTCGATGAGTCCGGCAAACGGGGCGACCTGTTCGAAAGTAACCAGTGGCATCGGACCAACACCACCGGGTCGGTGGCAATGCTGGCAACTTCGCTGCAGGATAGGTTCAATATCTTCGTGGAAAGTAACCTGCTCTTCTTGAGCGTTGGCCATAAAAGGAAGGCCCAGCAAAAGCAGAAATCCCACCGTCTTGCAAAGGGTAGTCGCGTTAATGCTTGTAATTGACATTCTCAGAACCTCTTATATGATTCGCCGTTTTGGTGTTCCTAGGTTATAGAAAGCTTTCGATCATTTCAGCCATTCTGGTCGGATTTTCCAAAGGTTGCAACACCCCATGGACAGAGCTACGCGGCTCTGGGACACATTCTAGACGACTTCGCGAAATCGTGAAATTGGTTTGTGTCCAAGACTAATCGGAAAAAGCCTGTCTTTCTTCTTCTGTGATCTCCTTGATGCTCAGTTTAATACGACCACGGGCATCAAGATCGAGACACTTCACTAATACATCCTGCCCTTCTTGGAGGTGTTCATTCACATTCTCCACTCTTTCCTTCGATATTTGAGAAATATGAACTAGGCCATCCTTACCAGGCAAGATTGTCACGAAGGCTCCAAAATCTACAATGCTCGCCACCTTGCCATTGTAAAGCTTACCAATTTCGGCTTCAGCTGTAATGGCATTAACCATTTCCACAGCCTTGTCGCGAGACTCGGTGTCCTCGCCATAAATGCGTACATTGCCATCATCGTCGATGTCAACAGAAGCTCCTGTGTCTTCGGTTATTCCCCGGATAACAGCTCCGCCTTTACCAATCACGTCGCGGATCTTATCGGTATCAATCTTCAGCATAGCCATCGCTGGTGCATTTTCGGAAACCGTCGGTCTGGATTCGGCTAGAACTTTGTTCATCTCTCCAAGGATATGCAACCTTGCTTCACGAGCTTGAGCCAATGCGATTTCCATGATTTCTTCAGTGATACCTTGAATCTTGATATCCATTTGAAGCGCTGTAATTCCATCAGTTGTGCCCGCGACCTTGAAATCCATATCTCCCAAATGATCCTCATCACCAAGTATATCTGTTAGTACCGCGAAGCTATCTCCCTCTTTTATCAAGCCCATAGCGACTCCCGCCACCGGAGCTGAAACCGGCACTCCGGCATCCATCATCGACAAACTACTGCCACAGACACTGGCCATAGAACTAGAGCCATTGGATTCGGTAATTTCCGAAACTATCCGAATAGTGTAAGGAAATTCTTCTTCGCTAGGCATTACGGCAGCGACGCCACGTTTAGCAAGTCGGCCATGTCCAATTTCGCGGCGTTTCGGCCCACTCATGAAACCGGTTTCACCAACCGAGAATGGCGGAAAGTTATAATGAAGCATGAAAGCATCTTTCTTAGTCCCATTTAGGCCTTCCACTATCTGAGCATCACGCAGAGGACCCAAGGTGGTTACTACCAACGCCTGAGTTTCACCGCGAGTAAACAACGCCGAACCATGGGTTTTCGGTAGCAATCCTGCTTCCACATGAATGTCACGAACAGACTTTGGGTCTCGACCATCGATACGTGGCTCGCCTTTAATAATTCGATTACGAACAGTGCTTTTCTCAAGCCCACTGAAGACTTCGACGACTTCATCTTCAATGTGTCCAGATTCTTCTTTTACAAACTGTTCTATAGCCTGTTGCCTGAGTGCGTCGGTCGCCTCATAGCGCTTAACTTTTTCTGAAATCTGGTAGGCCTCAGTAACTCCGTCTGCAAACATTTCCGTGATTGCTGTTTTCAGCTCGTTGTTTTCGAGAGGTGCTTCCCATTCCCAGGCCGGCTTACCAACTTCTTGCTTCAGTTCTTCTATAGCATTAACGACAATCTGCATTTCCTGATGAGCATACAATACTGCTCCTAACATTTGATCTTCGGACAACTGACTAGCTTCGGATTCCACCATCAACACCGCTGACTTAGTGCCCGCTACAACCATATTGAGCAAAGACGATTCCAGTTTTTCATAATTGGGATTGAGCACATAGCCTGTCTGCTCATCGTATCCAACACGGGCTCCCCCAATGGGCTCCAAGAAAGGTATCCCTGAAATAGATAGTGCCGCAGAAGCGCCAATTATTGCCGCGATATCCGGATCCTCTTCCTTGCCCCCAGAGATTACAGAGCAAATCACCTGCACTTCATTCATGAATCTTTTTGGGAACAAAGGCCGAATGGGCCGATCGATCAGACGCGAGGTTAGGGTTTCTTTCTCCGTTGGCCGCCCTTCACGTTTGAAGAACCCTCCGGGTATCTTGCCTGCCGCATAGGTTTTTTCTTGGTAATTCACTGTTAGCGGGAAAAATTCCTGTCCTGGCTTGGCCTTTTTCCTTCCTACAACTGTAGCCAATACTTGGATGCTGCCCATGCTAACCACCACCGATCCTGTTGCTTGTCGAGCGATTTTACCCGTTTCGATGGTGACTGATTGATCGCCTAACTGAAACGTCTTACTTACCTGATTAAACATAATTTTTTTATCCTAATAATTCAAAACATACGCCTCAATTACGTCGGGCGTATCGTTCTAGTGATACAGTATTTAACTATCAGTGACTTTACCTACGCAGACCGAGTCGCTTGATAAGTGAAGCGTATCTTTCAATGTTTTTACGCTTAAGATATTCAAGTAACTTTTTCCTGTTATTCACCATGCGAATAAGACCACGTCGTGAATGGTGGTCATGGGTATGCTCTTTGAAGTGCGCTTGCAATTCATTAATATTAGCGGTCAATAAGGCTACCTGTACCTCTGGGGAACCGGTGTCACCATCACTCAGCGCGTATTCTTTAACAATTGTTTCTTTCTGTTCAGCTGATAAAGCCATTACTTTCCTCCGTAATATGCGGCGCAAATGATGCTTGCTGGTAGTGTGTTTTTCCCACTAAGTACCAACTGAGCAATGCCAATATCCTTATAAAATTAGGGTAACCATGCATATTTATAGTTACCTAATACTATTCCTTGTGCTTGTTTTTAGTTGATTACAATAAGCTATTTTCTCTTTCGAATAACATCGTTATTAATTAATGATCAAACGCCTAGGAGCCACCTTACCGTCATCATCAATACTACCGATACCGATAAATTGCTCGTCTTCGTACATTCTCACCAGACCATTTTTTGGCAAGTGTCTTACCAACACTGCCTGCCCATTTTTAACATGGCTGGCAGTAATACTGGGCAAGTTGACTTCTGGCAAATCCTGTATTGCCCGGTCCATTGGAATGAGAAACTGATCAATCTTGTCCAGCCCCTTATTTTCCTTTTCCAAGGCTAATTCTTCAGCGCTAATGCTGTCTTTTTCCGTAAACACACCTGCCTGGGTTCTGCGTAATTCAATTACATGGGCACCACACCCCAGTTCCTGCCCCAAGTCATCTGCAATGGTGCGAATATAAGTGCCCTTGCTACAGGATATTTCTAACTCTAGCTCACTATTAACAAACTCTACTAAGCAGATTTGATACAGTGTTACTAGTCTTGGTTCTCTTTCAACGGTAATACCTTTACGAGCGAGTTTGTAAAGCGGCACTCCGTTCATCTTAATCGCAGAGTGCATTGGAGGCACCTGTTCTACCTCTCCTTTAAACTTTGTGAGTGCTCTTTCAATCGCTTTGCGACTTACGCTTATTCCTTCGTTTCGCTCAATAATCGCCCCTTCGCTATCACCAGTGTCAGTTCTTATGCCCAATTTTATTCTAGTTCGATAGCGCTTATCGGAGTCCAGAAGAAACTGCGACACCTTGGTCGCTTCTCCCAAGCACACAGGCAATACGCCAGTGGCGAGAGGGTCGAGACTGCCAGCGTGGCCGGCTTTGTTAGCCTCATAAAGCCTTTTGACTTCTTGCAAGGCCGCATTAGAACTGAGCCCATTAGCCTTGTCCAGCACCACGATGCCGCTAATATTTCGAACCCTGCGTCGACGCTGCCTGCTCAATCAATATTCCTCTTATCCGCCTGACTTAATACTCTAATAGCTACCCTAATGTTGTTCTTGATCCGCTGCTAACGCATCGTCGATGAGGTCCGAAAGTTGCTGGCCCCGCTCTATACTGCTGTCATAGTGAAATTGAAGCTTGGGCACCGAACGAATTTCTAACCGCTTAGCCAACATCGACCTAAGAAAACCAGCTGCCTGGCGCAAAGTTTTCAGATTTTCTTCAACCTCCAACTTGTCTATCTCACCAGGGTTAGTTAAGGATGCGTGATTCAGTTCTTCGCTGTCTGATAGAGTATTCAAAACAGTGACATACACGTTGGCATAACCCAAGTCTCTACTTATATCCACTCCTGTAATAGAAACCATGCCAATTCGCGGGTCTTTCATTTCTATCTGAATCAACGTGGCTAATTCCCGTTGAATTTGATCGGCAACTCGTTGGTTTCTGGATGATGTCTCGGACATGGCCTTTAAACTCCAATTGCCTAGAGGCTCCTTGCAACTTCAGTTTTTTTGTATACTTCAATTTTGTCACCAACTTTGACATCGTTGTAATTGCGAACGCCAATACCGCACTCCATACCATTTCGAACTTCTGCCGCATCATCCTTAAACCGTCGGAGTGACTCCAGTTCGCCCTCATAGATAACCACGTTGTCGCGCAACACACGAATAGGTTTGCTGCGATAGACAGTACCTTCGACTACCATACTGCCAGCGATCTGGCCGAATTTTGGTGAATTGAAAACATCTCGAACCTCAGCAACTCCGATAATTTCCTCTCGAATATCCGGCGCCAATAAGCCACCCATTATGACCTTGGTATCATCGATAACATCGTAAATGACATTGTAATAGCGCAATTGCAGCTCTTCGTTCTCAGCGATATCAAGTGCCGTCTTGTCCGCACGCACGTTAAAGCCGATTATCATGGCTTTGGATGTTTCCGCCAAGTGAGCATCATTTTCCGATATTCCCCCAACCCCGGAGGCGACGATGTTCACTTCCACTTCATCGGTACTAAGCTTCTGCAATGAAGAGCTGATAGCCTCTAACGATCCGCGTACATCTGCCTTGAGAATGACGTTGAGGATCTTCTTATTATCCCTACCTATACCCTTAAACATGGTCTCTATCATTGTTGATTGTTGCTTCGCGTGATGAGAATCTCTATGACGCTCCCGCCGGAATTCAGCAACTTCCCGTGCCTTCTTTTCATCAGTCACAACAACAAATTCATCTCCGGCGTTGGGCACACCGTTAAGTCCGAGAATTTCCACCGGAATGGAAGGACCCGCAGACGTAATGGTATTACCCATCTCGTCGACCAATGCCCGAGCTCGGCCGTATTCGTGACCAGCCAGCACGATGTCACCCGTATTCAGAGTGCCATTCTGAACCAGCACAGTGGCCACGGGGCCACGGCCCTTGTCCAGCCTTGATTCAATAATTACTCCTTGTCCTGGCACATCGGCATACGCCTTTAATTCCAACAATTCTGCCTGCAGTAGTATCGCTTCCAGCAGATCATCGATACCCTGACCCGTTTTCGCGGAGACCTCAATAAATTGTGTGTCTCCCCCCCAATCCTCAGGAATTACTTCTAGCGCAGATAATTCGTTCTTAACCCTCTCAGGATCCGTGCCCTCCTTATCCATCTTGTTGATCGCGACCACTAACGGCACTTCGGCTAGCTTTGCGTGTTGTACGGCCTCCTCTGTTTGCGGCTTCGCGCCATCATCGCCTGCAACAACAAGCACAATAACATCTGTAGCTTTAGCTCCCCGTGAACGCATGGCAGTGAACGCAGCATGGCCGGGCGTATCCAGGAAACTGATCAAGCCATGGTCGGTATTCACGTGATAAGCACCAATATGTTGTGTTATTCCCCCCGCCTCATGCGAAGCCACTTGGGATTTACGAATGTAATCAAGCAGCGAAGTTTTACCATGATCTACGTGACCCATTACTGTGACAACTGGCGCTCTACTTATCTCGTCCTCACCGATTTCTGAAGCTAGTGATTCAGCTAATTGTTCTTCGATGACATCTTCGGATACGAATTTAGCCTGATGGCCCATTTCCCCAATCAAAAGCGACGAAGTATCTTGATCAAGCATCTGATTAATGGTGGCCATCACTCCCATATCGAATAGGACTTTGATAATTTCAGCCGACTTAACCGACATCTTTTGAGCCAGCTCAGACACCGAGCTGGCTTCTCCGATAGTGATTTCTTTGGAGATAAATTCGGTGGGTTTTTCAAACGCGTGCTGTTGCGCAGAAAGCCTGGCTTTGCTCTTGCGTCCACCCCCCCTACGCGAGCGACCGCTAATACCGTCGAAATCGTCTCCCTCGAGCACAAAGTCGTCATTGACATGAATATTCTTCGCATGCCGTTTTGGGGCCTGCGCCTTGGCCTTGTTACGAAGATGTGTTTTCTTCTTCTCCACGGGGTCATCGGAGTCATCCTTGGTCTGGGCCTTGCGCTTGGCCCCAGCCTTAGCAGCACGTCCTGTCTCGGCATCAGGAAGAGGGACATCCGCAGACGGCGCTGCCGGCAGATCCCGCAGCTCTTCCTGCTGCTCTGGCTTCTCAGGTTGCGTGATTTCCTTTGCCGCTTCATGCTTTGCTTCTTCTGCACTAATCTGTATTTCTTCAGAAGCAATTGCAGCATTATCGAGTTTCTTTTCTTCGTCAGGGGCTGGCGCTTCTAATTCTGGTAAGGGCGGCTCTTCGTCTACCGAGCTGCGCTTTATGTAGGTGCGCTTCTTTCGTACTTCGACATTGACGGTCTTGCCACGACCGTGGATTTTCGAGGCAGCTTTCAATGTGCCAATCGTCTTGCGCTTCAATGTAATCTTTTTCGGAGCCGCACCAGTCGCTTCCCGATCACCGTGGCTACGGCGTAGGAATAGCAATAACGCGTTCTTATCCTCGTTAGAGATTAGCTCCTTTGCTTTTTTATGTGGAAGCCCTGCCTCCTTGATTTGAGACAGCAATTTTTTAACCGGAACACCGACAACTCCAGCTAATTCACTAATCGTTACATCTGCCATTAAATAGTTCCTCTCACTACTTCAGTTCGTAGCGTTTTACTCCTCGAACCATGGTGCTCGCGCAGTCATGATCAATTTGCCAGCCCGTTCATCATCGATGCTTTCAATATCTTTCAGTTCATCAATGGACTGCTCGGCCAAATCTTCCATGCTAAGGATGCCCTTTTTAGCCAGCTCGAGCGCCAGCACATTGTCCATACCTTCCATATTCAAAAGGTCTTCCGCAATATTTGCGGATGACAAATCTTCTTGCGAGGCGATGGCCTGGGTAAGTAAAGCATCCTTTGCCCGATTACGGAGGTCGTTGGCAATCTCTTCATCAAACCCTTCGATTACGAGTATCTCATCCAGTGGCACGTACGCAATCTCTTCCAAAGAAGTGAAGCCTTCCTGCACAAGCACCTCAGCTACTTCATCGTCCACCTCAAGCGCTTGCATAAACAGTTCAATAAAACTGCTCGCTTCCTGTTGCTGTTTAGCTGCTGCATCTTCTTCGCTCATGACGTTAATTGTCCAGCCAGTCAGCTCGCTAGACAGACGCACATTCTGACCGTTTCTGCCAATAGCCTGGGCCAGGTTTTCTTCTTCTACAGCGATGTCCATCGTGTGGCTATCCTCTTCCACGATAATAGATGCTACCTCTGCCGGAGCCATCGAATTGATCACCAGTTGGGCAGGATTGTCATTCCATAAAATAATATCTATACGTTCATTTGCGAGTTCATTAGACACTACCTGCACACGAGAACCACGCATCCCAACACAGGCTCCAACCGGATCGATGCGGCCGTCGTTAGTGCTAACCACAATCTTGGCCCGCGAGCCCGGGTCGCGCGCAGCAGCCTTGATTTCTATTATTTCTTCTGCAATCTCTGGCACTTCGATCTTGAACAACTCAATCAACATATCCGGGGAAGTGCGGCTCAAGAAAAGTTGGGGACCCCGTTGTTCCGACTGCACATCGGTGAGCAGAGCCCGCATTCTATCACCTATGCGAAAGGTCTCTCGCGGGATCATCTGGTCTCTTGATAGCAGTGCTTCAGCGTTTTTACCAAGGTCGACAATGATGTTGTCTCGCGTGACCTTCTTGACGGTTCCGGCAACTAGTTCGCCTACCCGATCCTCGTACTCTGAAATTACGATTTCTCTTTCCGCTTCCCGTACCTTCTGAACGATTACCTGCTTCGCAGTCTGTGCAGCGATACGACCAAATTCGAGATTGTCGATTTTTTCTTCCCATGTATCGCCAATTACCAGTGACCTATCTTTCCCATTGGCCTGTTCAAGAGTCAACTGGAACCCTTCTTCTAGGTATTCTTCTTCGTCCACAACTGTCCATACACGAAATGTTTCGTAGTCGCCCGTATCGCGATTAACTGAAACTCGACACTCTATTTCCTCGTCGTCATAGAGTTTCTTGGTCGCGGCAGCAAGAGCCGATTCTATCGCCCCAAAAATCACATTGCGTGAGACACCCTTCTCGTTAGAGACAGCGTCCGCCACCATTAGTATTTCTTTGCTCATCATAACTGTATTACCCTACTCGAAGCCTTCGCCTGGATTCATTTCCAGATCTGGAACAAATGTTCCTTAAAATACGACATTCGCTTTTTCGATGTCTGTGTGCTGTAGCCGAAACCCTTCGCCATCAACGCTTAACACGATTTCGTCTCCTGAAACATTTTCTATCGATCCATTGAGCTTGCGCCTCCCGTCCACAGGGTGGTGCAAGCGCACTTTCACATCGCTACCTATAAACCGCCCGAACTGCTCCGAAGTAAACAAAGGTCTATCGAGCCCTGGTGATGACACCTCAAGAGTGTATTCACCACTAATTGGATCTTCCATGTCCAATATGGCACTAACTTGTCGACTTACTTTTTCGCAATCCGCGATCGTGACTCCTTCTTCACGCTCGATATAGATTCTTAATATAGAGTATTTGCCTCTCTGGCTAAGATCGATTCCCCACAACTGCAACCCCATGGCTAACACGGTGGGCTCGATCAACTCTGTTATCGCCGTTTCATTTTTTTTCACGCAACCTCATCCCATTAATAAGCATATATCTCAGCACAAAGCCTTTTTGCCTCCACGAAAACCACGGGCCACACCTTTGCCTCAGATACAAAAAATGGGCCAAACGCCCATTCTTAATTTATCCGTAATCCAGGCTATTCTGGGCCTAGTGCGGAGTATTTTTTTACGGTCATATGAGCTTTTTGCGCTCTTAAATCACGTTAAAAAATTTGGTAGCGGGGGCAGGATTTGAACCTACGACCTTCGGGTTATGAGCCCGACGAGCTGCCAGACTGCTCCACCCCGCACCAGTTCCTACATAACCCCTTGTTTTTTATCTAAATATATATGATCCAGTAAACTATGATCACAATCTCACAAGGGGCACGCATTATAAGGAGGAGAACGGGCTGAGGTCAAGATTTTACGCGGCTTTGCGGCGAGTCAGTACCCCAACGATGCCACATTGAAAGACGGGTTTAAGAAGACAAAATTTGCATTTGAGCAGGCTGAAACCATCAATATTAGATATTCTCGGTAAAAGATGGTGCCGAAGGCCGGACTCGACTGACCCGATAAATCACTAAGTTATGGCTACTAATGTCTCTAGCCTGCCATATAACCCACCATAAAGATAATTCTACCCCCCTAAAATTCATTAATGGGTGACCCTACAAGTAAGGGTCGGGGGAGAGCTTTTCCCCTGTCTTAATAATTACAGTTGCCAACCCCATACTTAAGAGCTAATTTGAAAAAAATAACAATCTGGAAAGAGGAAAAGCAATGACTTTTGGACAATCTATTTCAGTATGCTTTTCGAAATATACAAATTTTGAGGGCAGAGCTTCAAGGAGTGAATATTGGTGGTTTTATCTTTTTTTATTTTAATTCAGTTCGGAACAAGTATTTTAGGAGCAATGGTTGGTGGGGCGGGTGGATTTATTCTTCTCTGTGGAATTGCAGTATTAATAATAAGTGTCCCTTATTTAGCTGTTGGGGCTAGGAGGTTGCATGATATAGGTAAAAGTGGATGGAATCTGTTGTGGACATTAACTGTAATAGGAACAATTCCTCTAGTAGTTTGGCTTTGCACTGAAGGAACCAAAGAATCTAATGAATACGGCGATCCAATTGATTTGAGCATTTAATTTATAGACATAAGTTGCCAACCCCATACATAACAGCTAATTTGAGAAAAAATCTGAAAAAAATCGAATAAATGTGATTATAAACAGGGTTCGTTAAGAGACTGTAAACAGTCAATGCAGGATGACTCTGGAAATTCAGAATAATTTCTCTAAGGAGGTTAAGAGTGGAAGGGCAATATAGATTAGGTGACTTTGAACTACAATCGGGGACAGTTTTAAAAGACGCGTTCGTTGGTTATGAAACTCATGGCAAGCTTAACGCAGACAAATCCAATGTGATAGTTTACCCCACTTGGTATTCGGGGACTCATGAATCAAATCGAGGAGCAATAGGCGAAGGAAGAGCATTGGATCCGAATAAGTATTTCATCATTGTGCCAGACCAATTTTGTGATGGGTTGTCATCGTCTCCTAGTAATATGCCTCCACCGCACGACCGCTATCGATTTCCGTTAGTTACTCCGTACGACAACGTCATTGCATCTCATCGGTTGGTAACTGAATATTTCGGGATTGAAAGAATAAAACTAGTAGTCGGATTCTCTATGAGCGCTCAACAGGCTTTTCACTGGGCTGCTCTGTATCCTGAAATGGTTGAAAAGATCGCGCCCTTATGTGGGTCCGCTAAAACCTCTCCTCATAATTGGTTACACCTGGAAGGCATGAAGCTCGCTCTTCAAGCTGATGCAGAATGGGCCAATGGTGATTATGAGACTCCTCCTAAAAAAGGGTTCAGGGCTTTTTTTACTGTTGCAGCGAGTTGGTTTGCTTCTCAAACTTTTTATCGACGTGGTCTTCACTTAAAAAGTGGTGGAAACGAATTTAAAGATATGCAGGATTATCTCGACTCCATGCTTGTCCAATTTTCAGCCATGGACGTTAATAACTACCTATGTATGCTAGAAACCTGGCAAGCCGCGGATGTAAGCAATCACCCTAAATTCAATAATGACCTAGAAAAAGCACTAAATAGCATCGCCTGCCCCGCATTGGTAATGCCATGCAAGTCTGACCTTTACTTTCCACCGGAAGATAGTGCTTTAGCTGTTTCCATGATGCCAAACGCCGAATTAAAAATCATTCCAGGGGATTCAGGCCATCTTGCTGGTTTGCCAGGATTAGCAAGTGCCGAAGATGATGAGTTCATCGATGGGGCACTGATACATTTTTTAAGTGTGTGATCTTTGTGCTGATTGCCACAAGATATGGGCTTTAGCCCGCCACAAACGAAATTCTTACCCCCCCCCCTAAAATTCATTAATGGGTGACCCTGCATATAAGGGTCGGGGGATGGCTTTCCCCTGCCTTAATAATTACAGTTGCCAACCCCATACTTAAAAGCTAATTTGGAAAAAATCAGTAAATAACGAGAGGAAATCATAAAAGACAAGACCTTGAAGATACTACTGGTATTGAATTGCAGCGAAAATTGATCCAGTAATTGCATTGAACTTTGATCCATTATATGGGCAGCAATCATTAGCATGTAGTGGTTCAGCTATTCACTGCAAGAATCGTCAAAAGTGGGTCAATCGAGCACGCAAATCAACAGGTATAGGGGGTTGTGTTACTTGTCATTCCTATAATGACCAGGGAGGCAATGTCGGACCAGCCCTCGCTGCAGTGTCTTCCTGCCTGAACGGCGATGCATTGGAGCGGGCACTGCTGAATCCCTCCGCTTCCATTGCCAGCGGTTACGAGGCCAGGGTAGTAGAGCAGCAAGATGGTAGCGTGATTCGAGGTCGCTACCGCAACGATTCGGACCTGGCTGTGCAGATCCGAGCGAAGATGGCACAAGATGGGTGACATATTTTAAAGACCGGGTAAAATCGGTAACAGCTTTCGATGAATCTTTGATGCCCGACGTCTATTCGGACCTAGGTGCGGCGGAACAACAACTGATGGCGTTTTTGAAATCTCTCTGAACTGGAGATCGACTAATGAACAAACTTGCAGGAATGTTACTTTGCATTGTGGCTGCCGTGGTTTTTACCGCTAGTGCTGACAAGCCGTTTACCGCCGACCAAGAATTCGGCGCACCGATGCCATCCGAGGGTCAGGCGCTCTCCCTAACAGAGGCCATCGCCAACCTGGATACA
>JAKUTG010000180.1:0-4870 GCA_022447905.1 Pseudomonadales bacterium
ACGGCACATATACCTCCAGCTACTGACAAAAGCACGCCAAGGACAATGCCCTTTCGCAATGGTTCGGAATACATAAGTCTTGTAATCAGGGTAGCAACGATCGGGCCAGTAGTCGCAATTAGTGCGGCTGCCATCGCGCTCGAAAGCTTGATCCCCCAAGCAAATAACAAAGTAGAGACTGAAACCCCAACAGTACCCAGGAGAATAATTTTGCCCCATGGCGCTGCTTGAAAGATCGACGAAAAGTCTTCCATCAATGCAAAAGCGACCAAGAGTACGAGCGCTCCTCCACTCATTCGAACAAAGGTTATCGCAACGGGGTCCCAATTTATTAGAAGGTACTCTGTAGCAGGAAACATCGTGGACCAAATTGTCACACCGATGAGAAGCGAGAGGTTACCCAGAATCTTTTGCGATTTATTTAATTGATCTTGTGCGGAATTCATATTACTCAAGGTCATCGCCCTATAAACAAATCAATCTGGGTTACAAGCGATTTAAAAGCAAGTCGAGAGTACAGGAAATAAGATAGCGGTGCGGGATCTAGTATCACCTTTCAATTTAATTGATGGTGATAGGGCGCTTCTGTTCAGCTGATTCCATGATTGCAGTAGTAGCAACTAGTGTTGCTAATCCGTCCTCCACTGTAACTCTGGGTTCTCGCTCTTCATTTTTGATTAAAGCGCAGAAGTGACTAAGTTGGTCTTTGAGGGCACTGCGCTCGCGATTGAGCGTAATATTTTTCGAAGCCAAGACTCGATCCCAAGTACCATCGCCGTCGGCAGCATCTCGCCACAGTTTAAGTGTCGGAAAATCTAGGCTCCCGGCAGTGCCAAAGAAGCGCACTGCCCCTTGTCCAGTAACGGGCACGATCGGATTTTCGCCTGTTGCCTGCTCCCATCCCCAGGCCGATACACATGCGTCGGACGCTGTTACCGTGCCGAGTATGCCATTTTGGAAGCGTAACGTGACGGCAGCAGTATCAGCTACAGCCAACGACCGACCTACTGAATCCAAGTCTGCATAAACAGAGGTGATTTCCCCACATAGATATCGCAACATATCGATATCGTGAATCAGGTTGATTAAGATAAATCCACCGCTTGAACGCTCTGTACGCCATTTAACTTGGTAGTAATGTTCAGGTTTCCTAGTTACCCAGGTTGTCTGTACAGCCAGCAACTGACCAATGCTACCGTCGTTTATCAGACGTCTTGTGGCATCGACAGCGGGATCGAATCGACGATGGTGACCAACTAAAACAGTAACACCCGATTTGCGCTGTTCAGCAACAAGAGTACGGCCACTCTCTACGCTGTCCGCGACGGGTTTTTCCAACAGGACGGGGATTCCAGCCGCGAGGCAATCGATTGCAACTGGAACGTGGTGTGCATTTGGTGCGGCAATAATAATTCCATCGGGAGTTTCCGCTTTTATAAGTTTTAAGTGATCCCGATAGTGCTTGACCTTTGCGAAGACCGAATTAAGAGCCACACTCGGGTCGGGATCCGCAAATCCTGCCATGATTGCAATGTTTGAATCCGCAACCAACTTTGCGTGTCGTTGTCCCATCTCACCGGCACCAACAATTCCGATCCTAATGGCCGGGTTCACCGAACTAATCTCCAGATGCCGATTACCACCTTGAATATCAGTTTTGAATTAGACAATCGGGGTTAAATTGGATAGTACGCTTTTCAGAAGTGCCGTAAGTCTTTGAAAATATGGCGCGCCCGGAGATACTCGAACTCCCAATCACCTGATTCGAAGCAGGTGCTCCTTTCTTCCGTTTTCCGCACAACCATGCTAATTATTGTACATTGTTGTTCCCATCAAATTCGGAGTTATGGAGGTTAAAATCCCAGTACCGGCACGATCCCGCTAGTTTGTATTGGAGAACAGCAGGGCTACTTTGAAAATTTTACGGTCGGGTATTGGCAGTAACTAATCCAATCTTCCGACTCAATTCTCTAATCTTTAGGTGCTCATGGGGTGTTGGCAGTGGGTAGGGTATGGCAATCAAAAAGACTATTTTCGTTCTATAATTGTTGGACGGAACACACCATTAGGGGCAGAGCAAATCATGAAGATAACCGGAGGTTGTTACTGTGGTGCAGTTCGTTACGAAATTAGCGGTGAGTCGCAAGCGTCTCTTCAGTGCCACTGTCGGGAGTGTCAGTACATAAGCGGAGGAAATCCGGCACCGCTGATGCTATTCCCTCTTGAGGACTTTCAACTTACGTCCGGTGAAATGAAGCAATTCCGTCGCTCTGATCTTGAACGCCCGGTGACGAGATATTTTTGTGAGAATTGTGGAACCGGAGTTGCATCAGAAACCCCGAACAGGCCGGGTTCGATTGTTATGAAGGTCGGTACGTTCGATGACCCTTCGATTTTCAAACCGGCTGCGGCGATCTATACCTGCGATAAACAGGATTATCATCATATTCCTGAAGGCGTTCCGGCATTTGATAAGCGACCGGGATAAACCTATGCCGTGTCCTAGCCCTTGGTAGCGTCCAATATTGAGTTCAGAAGATATAGGATTACCTTTGATTGACCGTTTTCTCATCGCGACCACATCTTGTCGAAAGTTTCTACCTCAGGGTCAACGGGTGCATGCGGTAATTTTCTGCTTGCATAAAAATATACCTCTGGCTTAAACCAGCTGGCGTCATTTATGACCCCTACCCATACAGCACGGCGTTCCGGTGTCTTGCTATTCGTTCCAATAATATGGGACCCACAGGACGGACAGAAATACTTTGTCATGGTGCTACTTTGGGCGTTCTGGTGTTCATAAGAGCGCATCTCGCCCGTCACTTGTAGGGCTTCTGCTGACACATATACAAAAGAACCATAAACACTGCCGCTTGCGCGACGGCAGTCGTCACAGTGACAGCAGTGAGGGAATTCGGGCTCAGCGCTGAACTCAAAACTGACTGAACCGCACAAACAATGCCCGCTGAATTTCGATGTTTCGGTATCGGTCATTGCGAATCTCCTATTATGACGTTATGACGTGTAGTTTAGGCTTCTGTAACAGGAATAAGATAGCAGCATGAAATGTCTTAATGCTAAAACACCCGACTGAGGAACATACTATGGATTTAGAGCTTGTAGGCAAAAACGTAATTGTTACAGGCGGTAGTCGTGGCATCGGGTTTGCAATTGCCAAGGCGTTCGCCCAGGAAGGCGCTAATGTGTCAATTTGCGCAAGATCGACCAATCCTTTGACGGCTGCTGAAACAGCCCTCAAAGAATACGGTACCACTGTTCATTCAACAATCTGTGATGTATCAGACCCTGTGGCGCTAGACGATTACGTCCACGCTGCTCACGAAGCTCTGGGTGGGTTGAATGTGCTAGTCAACAATCCTTCAGGATTTGGAAAGACGGATGATGAAGCAGGCTGGAAGCTTTCGATTGATATTGATTTGATGGCTTCAGTTCGAGGTTGCTGGTCCGCAGCCCCCTTGATAGAGAAATCCGGCGGCGGTGCAATAATTCATATTTCCTCGATTTCTGGTTTGACCCAGAGCCAACGAACGCCTCCCTACGGTGCAGTTAAGGCTGCGCTCAACCAGTACACCATGACGCAAGCCCTGGAATTTGCTCCGAGGTCAATCCGGGTTAATGCCATAGCGCCGGGCTCAATTTACTTTGACGGTGGTACGTGGGCTCAGGCAAAAACGACAAACCCGGAGCTGTACAAGAGTATTCTTGCGAGTATTCCCAGTGGACGTTACGGAACTCCTGAAGAGATAGCTTCGGTTGCGATTTTCTTGGCGTCAGAGCGCGGACGTTGGGTCACCGGTCAAACCATCGCGGTTGATGGTGGTCAGATGCTTTAAGCGAGGACCTATTTTATCTGGGAAGAGTGGCAATCACTCTAATCGCTCCACTAAATTCTCTGCTCCAAATGAAAACCCCGCCGAAGCGGGATTTTCTTATTCAATATTAATGGGATTAAGCAAGCGGATCGTTAATAATCCTTGCCATATCCAAAATTTTCAATTTCATAGAAGGTGGGTTGTGGCGGTGCACTTAAGAGCTCACCAAGTATTGCACCACTCTCTTGCTGTCTCCATGCAAAATATTCTTGCCAAATTGCTTCGCTGTCGAATTCCTCGATAAAGACATATTTGGACTCTTCCTTATTTGAGTACGCTTCAACGGAGTGACAGCCTTCCCATTCTCGCGTAGCCTTCAACGCTTCCTTAAAGATTCCCCGAGCTTCGTCGAATTTTTCCGGTTTTACATTCAGTTCTACCGTAACCATAACAGTCATAAACTTCTCCTTTGGCAGGTAATTAAATTTAGTCTTTCGCGCCGAAGACGCAGTAGAAGACGCAGTAATAGTCTAGTGCATTTCCATGCTTGAAATTCAGATTTGAATGGGCGAATTGGATTTCAATGGGCAGATGCAACTTTCGGAAGTGTTGTAAGTGCTTGATTAAATTGGCGCACCCGGAGAGATTCGAGCCCCCAACCACTTGGCTCGAAGCCGCATGCTTTTTCGCTAAGTTTACCGCAGAATTATGCGGTTTTCTGGAAAATTCTTTCCGATTGAATTCGGATATGTGCGGAGATAAACCCCAGTAACGGCAAGATACGGTTAGTTAGTTTGGGAACTTAATGGCACCACTTTTGTGGGCTTCTGTCTGTAGCATCTCTTAGGTCAGCGCTTTGTGCTGTCTCAAAAGTAAGGGTATGAGATCTCTGTAACATGACCAAAGACTCGGATAGGTTTCCGGCAATTGGCATTTGATCCTCTTGTGAAGTCTCGGAAGGTGATATAAAGGCACTTGGGGGAACATGTGATGGTCGTGGTTATAATGCATATTCATGCACAAAAAACCGAAAATAG
>JAKUTG010000181.1:0-4853 GCA_022447905.1 Pseudomonadales bacterium
CACCTCTGAGGCGGGCGAGGGTGACGAATAATTCTGGATAACGCAAAACCCCTCTATCCGCAAGCTTATTTGCGACGTGAGATAAAGCGTTACCGGATGCTACTTCAAAAACAGTACCGGACTGTAACCAGTTAATTGGAGCATTCAAATAGCGCAAGCAAAAATAAAATACACCTGCGATTATAAAACCCATGGCAAAAACAAGAACCGATATCGTAAAAAATGCGGGCTTAGCTGGTGGTAAGAATAGTTTCATGCGCGGATTTTTCCCGATCGTTTGTTATGCGGACCAGGCAGGAACCGTACCATTTTAATTTGACATTATCATCGGCAAATTAGAGTTTTTATTCATCTAGAATATTAACCGAGGGATGGGAAAGTTAGTCAAATTTCGCAAACACCAGGGTGCCGTTTGTGCCACCGAATCCGAAGGAGTTGCTGAGCACAACATTGACCGGTTGATCTCGACTGATGTGAGGAACATAGTCCAAATTACACCCTTCGTCAGGTTCATCAAGATTGATAGTGGGGGTGATAACTTGGTCCACGATTGTGAGCACCGATATTATGGCTTCGGCTGCTCCAGAGGCACCAAGTAAATGCCCTATCATGGACTTGCTCGAGCTTACACCCAGATGCTTGGCATGATCGCCGAATACAGTTTTAATCGCTTCAGTTTCAGCCAAGTCACCGGCTTGGGTGGATGTTCCATGAGCATTAATGTAATCAACGGCCGCACAATCGAGAGCTGCGCTAGCCAAAGCATTACGCATACAGAGGGCCGCCCCGGCGCCGCCTTCAGGAGGTGAAGTCACGTGGTAAGCGTCTCCGCTCATACCGAAACCTGCCAACTCTGCATAAATTCTGGCTCCTCGTTTACGTGCATGCTCCAGTTCCTCAAGAACCATGATGCCCGCTCCATCACTGAGCACGAAACCGTCTCGATCCCTGTCCCAAGGACGACTCGCCTTCTCGGGCTCATGGTTACGAGTCGAAAGCGCTCGCGCTGCACAAAATCCTCCCAATGCAGCTGGCGAGGTAGCCATTTCAGCCCCACCAACCAGCATTATTTCCGCTTGATTATTTTGAATCATATTGGCAGCGATACCTATATTATGGGTGCCGGTTGTGCAAGCTGTAGTCACGGAAATATTCGGCCCTCTTAACCCGAAACGGATTGATAGATTACCGGCAAGCATATTGATTATTGAACCAGGAACGAAAAATGGAGAAACCTTGCGCGGACCAGACTCACGAATTTGAATCGCAGTTTCCTCAATAGTGGTAAGACCACCGATACCTGAACCGATGGCTACCCCAGCGCGAGCAGTGTCCCAGCGCGAGTCTAAAAGCCCAGAATCTTTAAAAGCCTGTACGCCCGCAGCAATGCCGTACTGTATAAAAATATCCATACGCCGAGCTTCTTTAGCCTGCATATAAGGACTACAGTCGAAATTCTTAATTGACCCGCCGATACGCGTACTGAAACTGCTTGCATCGAAATGGGACAGCGAATTGATCCCACTTCGCCCATTTTTTAATGCATCCCAAGAGCTTGTTACGTCGTTGCCAACGGGAGAAACCAAACCGAGCCCGGTAACAACTACTCTTCTTTCACTCAATACTGACTCTCCTGGAGGTTTCCATAACGCTAGATAAACAAAAGCTACCCCAGAATACTCTGGAGTAGCTTCCGATTGTTCATTAGTATAATTCTACAGGTGCTCGTTGATATAATCACAGGCTAGCTGGACAGTAGTGATTTTTTCCGCTTCGTCATCAGGAATTTCGGTTTCAAATTCTTCTTCCAAAGCCATTACTAATTCCACGGTATCTAAAGAATCAGCGCCTAAATCTTCCACAAATGAAGCAGAAGGTTTTACTTCGTCTTCTTTTACGCCAAGCTGTTCGCAGACAATTTTATTGACGCGTTCTTCGATGCTACTCATAATTATAATTAGCTCCTAACACTTTGTATTATCGAGACTTTTTATAAAGCCTCCTCTCACAGTTGTATCGCAACGAGCCAACCATGTAAATCAGAGACGCGATTCTACCTCTATTTCCCTGAGTTGTAATGTCTAAATTTCAAAAATGGCGTTATAAGTCGATGCTTAAATTTTGTACAATTTTTTTCTTTCGTTGTTGTTCGAATTGCTAATTACGACATATACATGCCACCGTTAACATGTACCGTTTCACCGGTGATATAACCACTGCTGTCAGACACCAAAAACCCTACTACAGCAGCGATTTCCTCTGGCTGCCCAAGTCTTCCAAGCGGTATTTGGAGCAGCAAAGCCTCAGCCTGATTTTCTGGTAATTCCCTGGTCATATCAGTATCTATGAACCCTGGCGCAACCGCGTTGACTGTGATCCCTCTAGAGCCTATTTCTTTAGCCAGTGACCGGGTAAAGCCTTCAATACCCGCTTTTGATGCTGCATAGTTTGTCTGGCCGGCATTACCGCTACACCCAACAACTGAGCTTATATTGACAATTCGCCCCCAGCGAGCCTTCATCATGCCCTTAATACAGGCTTTCGATACTTTGTACATAGACCCGAGATTGGTATCTATTACCGTATTCCATTCCTCGTCCTTCATCCGCATCAGAAGATTGTCACGGGTAATACCAGCATTGTTAACCAGTACAGTTGGCGTTCCAAATTCATTTTGAATAGACCCCAAGACCGCAGCAACTGAATCGTTGCTGGATACGTCAAGGCAATATCCTTTGCCTGTTAATTGATTGTCGGCCATATAAGCTGAAATTGTCTCAGCGCCCTGCTCAGTTGTCGCTGTACCTATTACCATAAAGCCTTGGCTTCCAAGATTTATGGCGATGGCGCGACCAATCCCTCGGCTTGCTCCGGTTACCAAGGCTATTGCTCCCGTATTTCTCATACAAACTTCCTCACAGGTGCCTACTTACTCCACTTTTTGAGTATTCGACAGCCTAAACTCGAATTCAAGCAGACCTCTCGGCAATTGCATTGCTCAGACTTGTTTCATCATCGCTACCACAACAAACCATTTCAGGTTCAATTCGTTTAACCAGTCCACAGAGGACTTTGCCAGGCCCGCATTCCACCAGCTTCTCTATCCCGATCTCGCTCATCAACTTAACACAATCACTCCATCGAACAGGTGAATATAATTGTTTTTTAAGGTTAGATTTTATCTTTTCAGGGTTATTGCTAATTTCAGCATTCGCATTTTGAACTACTGCAATGCTAGGAGTTTTAAATTTGATATTCGCTAATTCCCTCTCTAATTGCTCAGCAGCGGGTTTCATTAGACCGCAATGTGAGGGAATGCTTATGTTAAGAAGGACTGTTCTTTTTGCTCCAGCATCTTTGCTTAATACCATGGCCTGCTCTACTGCCTTTGTATTTCCGGCGATAACAATTTGACCTGGAGAGTTAAAATTTGCCACAGATACAGTGCCTAGATTTCCTGCGTTTTCGCAGATTTCAGTAATTTTCTCGGCCTTCAGACCAACAATAGCCGCCATCTTGCCTTTCCCTTCAGAAACTGCTGACTGCATGAATTGACCGCGGCGAAAGACCAAATTGACAGCATCCTGAAAACTTATCACGCCGGCACAAACCAATGCAGAATATTCACCAAGACTGTGCCCGACGAGGACAGATGGCTCCGGCCCTTGCTGATTTACCCAAACCCGCCAAATCGTTATGGAGGTGGTCAGCAGCACAGGTTGCGTTATCTGAGTTTGATCTAGATGGTTCTCCCTGTCGTGCTGCACAATGTCCCAGAGATCAATTCCCAACGCATCGGACGCCTCTGAGAAAGTCTCTTGGATAACATTGGATTTAGTCGCAAAGTTACTTAGCATCCCTAACTTCTGAGAGCCTTGACCGGGAAACATGAATCCAAACTTTCTCATTACTAAGCTCTTCTATTAGTTTTAAGCACGGCGAGCAATCCATTCCCTTAAATAATGGCGGCTACTTTTTCTGCAATCAATTGAGGCACATTATTTTCTACTTCTCTCATCGCTTGTTGGATGGCATAAACAAAGCCCTCAACCGTGGCATTGCCGTGGCTCTTAACAATACTACCTTGCAACCCTAGCAGGCTTGCCCCGTTGAAGCGTTGAGGATTGATCTGGGCTCCAAATGCTGTCATGGCTTCAGTATAGCGGCCGCTTACTAATTGTTCAGCTAACAATTTATTTACCACGTTGGCTACACCGGCGCTGGACTTGATCGTGACATTTCCAATGAAACCATCACAGACTACGACATCAGCCACACCCTCAAACAGCTCATTTGCCTCGATAAACCCTATAAAGTTCACAGCTGAACATTCACTTAAAAACTCTGCTGCTCTGCGAACCTCATCCGTCCCTTTATGATTCTCTACTCCAATATTGAGCAAGCCGACGCGCGCTTCAGAATCAGTTAAAGATTTTGCAAGAATTGATCCCATTACTGCAAACTGAAAAAGCTGCTCCGCCGTGCAGTCAAGGTTAGCACCGACATCCAGTAGATAACTTTGCCGTGAAGTTCCAGGAATGCTCGCAACAATCGCAGGTTTCTGGATACCTGTTATAGTTTTGATAAGGTGGCGACCAATCATAATTAAAGCCCCGGTATTACCTGCGCTCACCATTGCTTGCACTTCTCCCCTCCTCAGCAAGCCTGCGGCCATATACATCGAAGAATTTTTTCCGTTACGGATCACATTTCCGGGTTTGTCGGTCTCACTAATAACATCCGGCGTATTTAGTATTGATAAACGAAGCGTTTCAAATTGCGGGTTTCTCGGCAATAAAGGGCCAATCTGGTCTTCATTACCAACCAGTGTAAGGATTAATTCCGTGAACATT